>JAHRVS010000042.1 GCA_019090565.1 Gammaproteobacteria bacterium | reverse complement strand
ATCCAGAGGCCTATGCCGAAAAAGCAAAAGATCTCGCCAAGCAGTTCAATGAAAACTTCGCCAAATACGACGTTTCCGATGAAATTGTGAAGGCCGGCCCTCAAGCTATCTAAGCATTTACGCTACTGCCATTAAGTTTTGGACTCGAGGCCTGCCATAAAGTGCGGCCTCGCTTCTCATTACTGCCCCCCAAGCCTCAAAACATCCAGTTTTCACCTCCGGCTTCTCCAGCCCTCCCTTTAATCCTGCTGCTCATCATAGCCGACACCCCCATACAACAGCCCTAAAATATCGCTCTGTGTTATATATAGCGCATGTTTGATGGATTTATTTCTTAAGGCTTCCCTTCACAGCACTTTAGTCGCTGACCCAAGAGACCGCATACGCTATAATCGCACCTGTCGCACTTAACACTCTCGGCTGCTGGCCTATTTCCTTTCACTCAAGATTAGTATTTTCTCAATGACAAGTATCCCTCAAAAGATTGCGCAAGAACTACAGGTTACTGAAAAGCAAATCAATGCTGCCATAAAGCTTCTTGATGATGGCGCTACGGTCCCTTTTATTGCTCGTTACCGAAAGGAGATCACTGAAGGCCTGAGTGATACTCATTTACGAAATCTGGAAGAACGCCTCTCCTATCTCCGTGAACTCGAAGCAAGACGAGAGACCATACTTAAAAGTATCGATGATCAAGGCAAACTCGACCAAAAACTGAAAAATGAACTTCTAAATGCCGATACAAAAACCCGGCTTGAAGATCTTTATCTGCCCTATAAACCGAAGCGACGAACTAAAGCACAAATTGCACGCGAAGCTGGCCTAACGCCTCTGGCCGAAGCCCTCTACAAAGACCCCAGCATCGACCCAGATATTGAAGCGGCCAAATACCTAAATAAAGACAAGAAAATCGAGAATATCTCTGCAGCACTCACTGGCGCGAAGCAAATTCTCATGGAGAATTTTAGCGAAGATGCAGACCTGCTCGAAAAGCTCAGGAATGAATTACAGGAATCCGGCCAAATTATTTCCAAGGGCATTGAGGATAAACAGCAAGAAGGTAAAAAGTTTAGCGATTATTTCGATCATTCAGAGCCGCTGAATAAAGTCCCTTCCCATCGAGCTCTAGCTATGCTTAGAGGTAGAAAAGCGGGATTTTTACAAATAAGCGTTCAGCATAAAAACCTTGATGAAACCAATGACCCTTGTCTTGGCTTAATTGCCTTACATACTCAAATTAGCGACCAAGGCCGTCCGGCAGACTCGTGGCTTAAAGAGGTCATACGTTGGACCTGGAAAGTAAAACTCCACAACCAAGTTGAAAGCGAATTACTGGCTCAAATTAAAGCAAACAGTGATGAAGAAGCGATTCTGGTTTTCGCCAAGAACCTCAAAGACCTGCTTATGGCAGCTCCCGCAGGCGGCCGCGCCATACTTGGGCTCGACCCAGGTTTAAGAACCGGCGTAAAGGTCGCGGTAACCGGTAAAACCGGTGAACTGCTCGCATACGATACCATTTACCCCCATGCCCCTAAAAAACAATGGCAGCAATCCATTGATAAACTTGCCCAGCACTGCAAAACCCACAATGTAGACTTAATCAGCATTGGTAATGGCACCGCTTCAAGAGAAACCGATAAACTCTCCGCAGACCTAATCAAACAGCACCCCGAACTCAAGCTCAAGAAAATTGTAGTGAGCGAGGCTGGCGCGTCAATTTACTCCGCGTCGGAATTTGCTGCGGCGGAGTTCCCCGACCTCGATGTCAGCATTCGAGGGGCTGTCTCGATTGCTCGCCGTTTGCTAGACCCCCTTGCTGAACTTGTGAAAATTGATGCAAAATCCATCGGTGTTGGCCAATACCAACACGACGTCAACCAATCGCGTCTGGCTCGCTCACTGGACGCCGTCGTAGAGGACTGCGTAAACGCAGTAGGTGTTGATGTAAACACTGCCTCCGCACCGCTTATGAAGCGCGTTGCGGGGCTAAACCAAACCATCGCCAACAACGTCGTGGCATTCCGTTCGAAAAACGGCCCATTTAAAGATAGAGAACAATTAAAACAAATCCCTCGATTTGGAGCGAAAACCTTTGAACAGTCAGCGGGGTTCCTGCGAATAACAGCCGGAGAGAATCCCCTTGATGGCTCCGCCGTTCACCCTGAAAGCTACTCCATCGTAGAAAATATAGCCAAGCACTGCGACCACCCCGTAGACAAACTTATTACCAATGCTACGTTACTTAAAACCGTTGACCCCACACAGTTTACAACCGATGAGTTTGGGCTCATTACAGTACAAGACATCCTTACCGAGCTCGATAAACCGGGCCGAGACCCAAGACCCGAATTCAAAGCGCCTGAGTTTAAAGAGGGTATTGATAACCTCAAAGACCTCAAACCAAACATGACATTGGAAGGCGTTATTACCAATGTGACCAACTTTGGTGCCTTCGTTGATATTGGTGTCCATCAAGATGGCCTTGTTCATATTTCTGCTTTGGCCAGTAAGTTTGTAAAAGACCCTCGCGAAGTGGTAAAAACTGGCGACATAGTCAAAGTAAAAGTACTAGAAGTCGACCCAGAGCGTGCGCGAATCGCTTTAACCATGGTTCTCACTGAAAGCGCTGAGCTCAAAACTAACCCTAACGCCAGAAAAAAGTCCTCTTCAACTGGAAACACTTCAGACGACAAGCTACCTCGAAATAATAAAAACAACGCAAATAGAAACCAAACCAGCAAAGGCAGCACCTTGCCGCCAGGAAAAACTGGCACAATGGCAGACCTATTTGCAGAGGCAAAAACCCTTAAGAAAAAATAAAGACGGGTTATTCTCACACGAAAAGCACCCTTCCTAATATATGGTTAAAGAGTAAAAACATTGAGTGACTTATTTGGAAAACGCATCGCTGGACTCAGTCAATCCTCTGGGCTAACTGCCATTCGTGGCATCCGACGAGGCATAGAAAAGGAGAGCCTTCGTGTGACGCCAGACGGGCATCTCGCCCAAACGCCTCACCCTCAAGCACTTGGTTCCGCACTCACTCACCCATCTATAACAACGGACTATTCTGAGGCACTGCTTGAGTTCATAACGCCGGCATTTACCCGAATTGAAGACACCCTGGCGCACCTTGAGAAAACCCATATTTTCACCCATCAAAACATTGATGATGAGTTGCTGTGGGTAAACAGCATGCCATGCATCATGGGCGACGATTCAAGCATACCCATTGCTCAATATGGCTCGTCAAACATTGGTAAAATGAAAACCATTTACCGGAGAGGCCTTGGGCACCGGTACGGGCGTTTAATGCAAACCATTTCTGGTATTCATTATAATTTTTCTTTCCCAGAAGAGTTTTGGCAACATTACCAGTCGTTAGAAAAGGACACGCAAGCCTTAAAAGACTTTACCTCGGAGCAGTATTTTCATTTAATCCGCAATTTCCAGCGTTTCAGCCCTCTGCTTATCTACCTATTTGGCGCGTCGCCGGCAGTGTGCGCATCGTTTCTCTCAAGGCAGTCGCATACACTGCATCAGCACCCATCCTCTGGCACGCTTTACCAACCCTTCGCCACATCATTACGTATGAGCGACCTGGGTTATCAAAACGACTCACAGTCTGGTCTTCATATTCCTTATGACTCAGTCCAAAGTTATGCGACCGCATTGCGCCTAGCCATGAATACCTCTTACCCAGCCTATAAAAAAATCGGTGCAAAAGCTGACCTTCAACAACTCAGCAGTCATGTTCTACAAATTGAAAATGAATATTATGGGCAAATCCGCCCTAAACGAAATGCAGAAAGCGGTGAGCGTCCCACAACGGCACTCCTGAAACGAGGTGTCGAATATATCGAGATGCGCTGCATCGATCTAAACCCATTTTTAGATGTCGGCATTAATGCAGAGCAAATGCGTTTCTTAGATATATTTGCTGTCTATTGCCTACTTCAACCCAGCCCACTTATTAATACTGAAGAGCTTAGGGCTATCGAAGCCAACAACAAGGTGATTGTTCTCAACGGCCGGAGCCCTCATGGGCAGCTGACATTTAATGGAGAGCAGTTCCAACTGAGTAACTGGGCTAAAAGTATCTGGCCAAAACTGGAAGAAATTGCGGACACACTCGATCATGCATATAGTAGTCAGAAGCAATACCAGGCTGCATTAAAGGCACAGTACGACAAGTTAGAGGAAACTGAGTTACTCCCTTCCTCACAAATTCTGCAGCAGCTCAGTGACAATAAAATCAATTTTTACGAATTTGCCATGGATATAGCCTCCCAAAAAGCGAGCGCTTTTCGATCAAGAACTCTAAATCCTGCTGACCAGGCCTATTACGAAAAAACAGCAAGGGCCTCTCTGGAGCAACAAAAACAACTCGAATCACAAAGCGAAATACCTTTCGACGCCTACTTGCAAAATTACCTAAATACATAGAAAACTACTTAAATTCAATGCCTCAAGACAGGTGCAAGGTAAAAATTAGGCGTAAAAATGGCGCTTGCGGGTGCACCTTGCACTTGAATTTAACGCCATAAGTGGCCGAGCCAGTAGAGCTTCAATCACCTTTTAAGGATTAATTGGGGTTGCCAGAAATACCTCGCCTTACTTCTGAATTATAAAGTTGGTAAACAATACACTATCAACCAGAGGCTCCCCTTCTTCTTCCACCAGTATTTGTTGAATCGCCTCTAAGGCCTCTTGCTGCAAGCTAGATTTACCCTCACGGGTGGTTAATGACTCTTCATCCTGCCTACTGAAAATAGAAACCAATACGCTACGTATATAGGGCGTATGCCGGGTAACTCGCTGCTTGTTAGCCTCTTCCAAACGTAACGAGATATCTGATTTGAAGTAACGGAGCTTTCCAACACCCCCATAGTTGGTCACGATTGAAGGTTTTAACTGAAGGTAGGAGTAGGTTGTTTTTTCCTCCTCTTCCGCTTCTTCTTCGGCCACAGCGCTTACTGCAATAAGCACACTAAGGGTTAATGCCAATATGGTTCTCATCTGTCTTCTCCCTCATTATTATCAAAAACGCAACTACTCAGCGTGCTCTGTGCTTGCTCAGGCTGCGCGCTAATTTAAGCGTGAGCTGAGCCGTTTATTACTCTCTCGCCCCATTGCGCCTAGCTATGAGGCGTGGTATCAATCGTTGTCGCTATCAAGGTTTAAGGCTTGATCCACTCCTAGAACCACCCGCGCTTAGAACCGGCATCCTATTGTTAGCATAGCCAAACTTACAAGAATCTCCCTGATACCTACGGGACTGCAACGCCACAAAACTTGTCTCCACAGTAAAATTCACTTACTGTCTCCGTAGAGACCAAAATAAGATAGGAATAATTATGAAATCTCTCAGCTGCCGCTCTTGTAACTGCCTTGCATTTTTCGCCGCCGTCGGCGCAATGCTCTTTGCTCTCTATTTGCAGTATGTAGATGGCCTTGAGCCTTGTCCTCTGTGCGTATTTCAACGCATCGCGATGATCAGCATTGCCGTAGTATTCCTTGCCGCCTTTCTTCATAACCCAAAAGTAACCGGGCAGCGAATATACGCCTCACTCGCTGTGCTTGCTGCCTGCGCAGGCATTGCCGTTGCCGCTAGACACTCCTGGTTGCAGCACCTTCCGCCTGAAGAGGTGCCCGCTTGCGGACCAGGGCTCAACTACCTACTCGAAGCCTTTCCTATGGCAGAGGTCTTTCAGATCGTTTTTAACGGCTCTGGAGAGTGCGCATCCATCAGTTGGCAGTTTCTAGGGCTTACACTCCCTGAGGCAACCCTCCTCGCTTTTGTTGGCTTTACCTTCTTCGCTATTTTTCAATTCTTTTATACCAAAATATGTTTTTTGAAAGAATGCGCCTAACGACATCCACGTATTTCATTTCTAAATGCCACTTTTGGCCTGCCGCTTTGTTTTCGAATAAGCAACTGTATATTCAGACAGTATATTCCCTAATCAGCACATATCTCCCACCCTTAGATAATTAACTACTTTGATGTGGCGCTGATTTTTGTCTATCTTAAAACCTGATGCTGGCAATATTACGATCAGCAAACCAAATCCTAAATTTCAATTTAGGATGTCGAGCGCCTAAATCGCCTCGAATTAAAGTAGGTTAGACAAACCAGAAGGAGCGTGGGTAATGTTAGATTTAGAGAAATCAGCAAACGAAATATGGGGCACCGTCGATGGTCATATCAACCACTGGCTAGAAGACCGGCAAGCTCTCATCAGCAGCTATTACACTTTAAGTGGCATACGTGCTTACAGTAAATCGAGCAAGCCCAGTTACAACAAGCTACAAGCCTTCTGCGAACTACTTGTCGACTACGTCTCAAAAGGGCATTTCTCTATTTATCAAGACCTCCAGTTAGAAGCACAAACTTTCAGTATTGACCAAAGCTCCCTCAAGCAAACCTACCCTAAAATTGAAATTACCACAGAGATTGCACTGGAATTCAACGACAAATACGATGTTGAAGCTGAGCAATTAGCACAGGTTATTTCCAACTTGACGTGCGACCTCTCAAAACTGGGTGAAGCCATCGCGTTAAGGTTTGAGCTTGAGGATGAGTTAATCAGTATCATTCACAACAGAAACAAAAAGAAAGTCGCATAACCTCACACTCTAATTTATAGAAAAGCAAGTAATTGATCTTATAGCGAACCTGCGGCCATTGGACTTTGACCCAACTGTCACAGGCGTTTCAAGAAGGCCTAAAACGACCCGTATTGTATTTTCTAGACTTGAAAATCATGCAGTGGAACCTGGAAGCATACTGCCCTATGCCTGAAACCCTTTCGGAAGAACAACTCAACGAGGCTCTTTTAGGCATAAAAATCCCTCCTCAGCCACAGATCCTTGTGGATATCACGATGGAGCAAGTCTCTCCTGACCCCAGCCTTAAGCACATTTCCGATTTAATTCGGCAGGACATGGGGCTCTCCGGCGCCATCCTCAAGGTCGTTAATTCACCCTACTTTGGCTTAAGTAATAATATCGTCTCAGTGGAGCATGCCGTTTCCATACTGGGCCTGAACAGCGTAATAAATATTATTAACGGCCTCGCTTTAAAAAGTGAATTAAGCGATGAGACGATTATCGAAATGAATCGTTTTTGGGATCACGCTTCAGATATTGCTCTAATATCGGCCACCATTGCGAAAGAAACCGGATACCCCTCTGCGGATGAGGCTTATCTTTTAGGCCTGTTTCATGCCTGTGGCATGCCGTTGATGATGACCCGTTACCCCGAGTACCCGAAAGTTGTTGCAGAGGCCTACTCCGGCAAGTATGAAAGGATCATCGACTTAGAAAATGAACGCTTCAACACAAATCATGCAGTTTTAGGGTACTACACCGCAAAATCCTGGAATCTTCCCCAGCATATTTGCCAGCTTATTGGGGAGCAATACAATCTAAAAGCCATTCGTCAATGGCAAGAAAACTATGATGGCCACCGGAAAACGCTACTGGCTATTCTGAAAATTGCCATGGAGATCGGTGACAGCCATCGAAAGCTAGGCGGCCCTAACGCTAAGAACGTAGAGTGGGAGACTTATAGCGAAGATATTTTAGAGTTTATGGGCTTAAGTGTTTATGATTTTGAAAATATTAAGAGTAATGTAAGAGAATTCTCCTCATAGCAAGCATTTGAAATTCAACGTAATTATATAACGTAACTTTACCGCGCAACTACTCAGCAAGGCTCAGAAATCCTTTAACTGCTCTGATTGAGCTGAGATAGTTAGCATCACAAACCTGCTCACAGGTGGCAAATAGCGCCGAAAAACCTCTCCTTAATTACCTTTTTCCCAAACCAGGTCCAGTTCTCGCGCGGCCTTGACATCATCGAGCCGCGAAACGGGCTGAGTATAGGGCGCTGCCCTTACCATATCGCCATCGCTCAAGGCTTCTTTCTGAATCGCCACCATTGCCGCAATAAAGTTATCCAGCTCTGCCTTGGTTTCGGTTTCGGTGGGTTCGATCAATAAGCACTCTGGAATCAAAAGTGGGAAATAAGTGGTCGGCGCGTGCACACCATAATCAAGCAAGCGCTTGGCGAAATCCATCGCCGTAACATTTAACTCTTTTGCCTGCCGGCTCATGGTCACAATGAACTCATGCGTGGCACGCCGCTCTGGGTAGGCGAGTTGAAAGCCTGCTTTTGCTAACTCGGTCGCCATGTAGTTCGCATTCAGCGTCGCAAACTCTCCAACGCGATGCATGCCATTATTGCCCAGTATACGCGCATAGAAATAGGCACGTAGCAAAACACCTGCATTGCCCATAAAAGTCGAAAGCCGCCCGATGGTTTGGGGAATGTCATCTTTATCTAACCAACGGTACACCTTTTGGTCATCATGCTCTTCCACTCCTACCACCGGCGTAGGCATATAAGGCAATAAACGTTCGCCAACACCAATTGGCCCAGCACCTGGGCCGCCTCCACCATGAGGCGTCGCGAAGGTTTTATGTAAATTCATATGCAGCACATCAAAACCCATGTCGCCCGGCTTCACTTTACCCAATATCGCATTCAGGTTTGCACCGTCGTAATACAGCAAGCCACCCGCATCATGCACGGTTTTTGAGATTTCTTTTATTTGACGTTCAAAGACTCCGCAGGTAGAGGGATTTGTCATCATTAAACCAGCGGTTTGTGGTCCCACCGCCGCTTTCAATGCCTCAAGATCTACATCCCCTTCACTATTGACTGGTAACTCTTTTACCTTAAAACCACACATCACTGCGGTAGCAGGGTTTGTCCCATGGGCGGCACTAGGAATCAAAATCTCATTACGCTCAAAGTCACTGCGAGATCGATGATAAGCAGCGATCATCGCAACCCCAGCGTATTCACCCTGGGCGCCCGCCATAGGGGTTAAAGACACACCCTTCATGCCGGTGACATCCTTAAGCATTTCCTGCAGCTCATAGAAGCAAGACATTAAACCTTGGCTATGGTTCTCGGGGGCCAAGGGATGCCGATTTTGAAAGCCAGGCATGCTCGCCGCTTTATGCGCTCCGCGAGGGTTATACTTCATAGTACAAGAGCCAAGCGGATAAAAATTGGTATCAATCGAGAAGTTTTTACGAGACAGTTGTGTGTAGTGGCGAACCACCTGCATTTCAGAAACTTCTGGCAACATCGCCTCTTTTTTTCGTAATAACGACGCTGGAATGTCGAGCTCTACACCATCACTGACTGGAGCGCTCTGCGCAGGTGCTTGACGGCCTTCGCGACTGAGTTCAAATATCAACATGCTTATCCCCTTTTTTCCGCTATAGAGCCAGCGGAGTCACCCGTTAAAGCCACGCGCAATGCTTGCGCGAACTTAATAATATCAGCATCCGTTTTTGTTTCAGTAATACAGGTCAGAAAGGCATTTTCCCACCCGTAATCCTTCGCCAATGCATAGCCACCCAAAATGCCGTTCTCAGCCATTTTATCCAGAACCAGCTGCGCAGGCTGATTCAATTCTATTACCACCTCATGAAAACAAGCGCTGGAGAAATGCAGCGCGACACCCTCGATGGATGCAACGCTTTGCTTCAACTTCTGTAAATTCTGATGGCTTGCTCGCGCCACTCGGCCCAAGCCCCCTGCGCCCATCAAACTCATGTAAAGCGTAGCGGCTGTGACTGCCCAGCCCTGATTTGTGCAAATATTAGAAGTGGCCTTTGAACGACGGATATGTTGTTCCCTTGCCTGAAGGGTTAACACAAAGCCTTCTTTACCCTGTTGATCGACGGTGCGCCCAATGATGCGCCCTGGCATCTGGCGTACAATAGCCTGCTTACAGCACATATAACCAAAATACGGCCCACCTGACGACAGCGGAACCCCTAAAGGCTGGCCTTCACCCACCGCAATATCTGCACCTTTCTCACCCCACTCCCCCGGTGGTGTCAACAAGGCCAAAGACGTTGGGTTACACACAGCGATAACTAGCATCCCCTGTGAGTGCGCCCAATTTGTCAGTGCTTCAATATCGTCGAGCACACCAAAAAAGTTAGGCTGCGCAATAACCAACGCGGCAAATTTCTCACCTTCGTAGGCGCGCAAAGCATTCAAAGAGGTTTTCCCAGTTTCTTCGTCAAAAGGCACATCTACCAACTCAATATGTTGGCTGCTCACTATGGATGTACAGGTTTCGCGGTATAAAGGGTGTACGTTTGAAGGCATCAATACACGCCGTGACTTGGCTTTTTTGTTCGCCCGAACTGACATTAATACCGCTTCGGCCAGACCAGAAGCACCGTCATACATTGATGCATTGGAAACATCCATGGCCGTCAGGTGCGCCATCATGGACTGGTACTCGTAGATGACCTGCAAGGTTCCCTGGCTGGCTTCGGCCTGATAGGGCGTGTAAGCAGTCATAAACTCCCCTCGGGCTGCTATATCCCAGACAGCCGCGGGAATATGGTGTTCATAAGCGCCAGCACCAATAAAACAAAGGGCGCCAGAGTCCTTCTCTGCCCGATCTGCCATTTCCCTCAGCGCCACCATTTCACAAACTCCGCCCGGTACTTTTTGCAACTCACCGGCTTTAATCGAGGCTGGAATCTCATCAAACAACTCTTCAATACTACTAACACCAATGGTGTCTAGCATTTCTTTGATTTCGTTGTCCGTATGGGGAATATAGGGCATTGATTTACCTCTTTAAACGTCTAACTTAAAAATGGAAACGATTTCGACCGTACTGGAGACGAAAACCAAAAAGCCACACACTGTTTATCACAGTATGTGGCTTCACAATCCTTTGCTTCAGGTGCTGGCTTATTTTAACTAAAGTCGCCGAACAGAATTTTAGCCTGAAAAGGCCTAGTCCTCTTCTTCATCAAGCTGGGCTTTGTAATCCTCAGCTGTGAGCATGTCTTCCAGCTCAGCAGGGTCGGTCAGCTTAATCTGAAAAAGCCAACCATCGTAATACGGGTTCTGATTTACCAGCTCTGGGGCATCTTCCAGAGTCTCGTTGATAGCAACGACTGTACCCGACACCGGCGCGTAGATATCCGAAGCCGCTTTTACCGATTCCACCACGCCCGCTTCATCATTGGCATGCAGTTCAGCACCCATGTCAGGCAACTCAACATAAACCAAATCACCCATTGCTTCTTGAGCATGGTCACTAATCCCTACAGTGACGATGTCGCCCTCCAATCTTGCCCATTCGTGACTGGCCAGATATTTTAATTCATTTGGCAGTTCGCTCATTTAAATTTACCTCAATATTTAGTCAAATTTTTTCAAAATCAGCAGGGAGTAACTTAAACCCAAGCATTGTAATGCACCAGCACTGAAGCCCCTATGTTCTCATAGACGCGGGCCTTCATGGTGCAGGAAGAACGGTAAGCACTGGGATTACATGGCTTCCTAGCAAGCCATTAGAATTGGCTGAATAAAATCAGATACAAAACGTAATTAGTCGAAAAAGCAGAGTTTACACGTGTCAATGATCACTTTGAACCTGATTTTACCAAGAATAGGTGCTTTGGCTGCGCAGCAAAGGCTGAGCCAATAGAGTTTCAATAACCAGCAAAACCGTTAATAGCACTGCTTACCATTACGAACAAATGGTGGGCGAACAACCTTTACAGCCACCCGCTTACCACGAATTTCAACTTCGGTTTCTTGCCCTACCCCTGTAGGAACCCGCGCCAAGGCAATGGAATACCCCAAAGT
>JAHRVS010000041.1 GCA_019090565.1 Gammaproteobacteria bacterium | reverse complement strand
TGGTGCAAAGCACCTGTGAGCAGTGCCAGAGCAACCTCATTCCGAAGATAAATTTACCTCAGCCAATCCAAAGTTGGGTGGCAAAACGTGACGAGGCGCTACGCTGGGTGTGTCACCCATGGGTGAGCAATGACGATGGAGGTACTCGCGCAGCAGATATGCCGGTGGCGCCCATCACGCGTGCAGCATTATTAATTGGCGCCGAAGGCGGCTTAAGCGAAGGTGAAGTCAGAGAAGCCCTGGCGTGCCAATTTACTCCTCAGTTGTTTGGGCCAAGGGTGCTCAGGGCAGAGACAGCGCCGGTTGTTGCATTGAGCCTGTTACAGATGCGGTACGGTGATTTTTAGCCCAAAATAACTGCGCAGTATTTTGTTGTGCACCGATTTTATTGGGGTTTTCTAGTAGGGCGGTGAGCGGGCAATTGCTGCGTGTAAATGTTACTTTTCTCTTGCTTTTGTTTTTTAACTGGCTCGCCCCAGCCAGTTTTAATAACCCGCAAATGAGACTTTTTTGTTGTCATGATCGCTCATTAGAGCTTTATTTTCGAAAGTATTTTAACTCGCTCGTAACTGTTCTTCCACCCACTCCAAGTTGGGGATAATGGCTTCCTCGCCATTTACGGTAACGTGGTAGTGCTTGATTCCATCGGTAGAAGATTCTTCAGTAATCTCGTCTTTAAAAACGCGCACCAGTTTTGGAGCATGCTGGCTAAGCAGGGCATAGAAGGGCCGTTGTTTGTCACCTTTTACTGAGTTCATTACCACGAGTCGGCTATCGCTGTTGGGGAGTGCTTCGTTCCCGCCATCCATTTTTTCATAAGCGAGCACAGGAATTTTCAGGCCTCGCCACTCGGCTTCGCCTAGGCTCCAGTCTGGCTGATCAGGGATTTCGTCAGGGCGCAGATCACTCACCACTTCTGCAACGGTTTCGTTGGGTAATAGAAGCATGGAGGAACCCATGGGAACCAGCAGGCAGGCGATCTGATCGGGGAGCCTGCTGTCACTCATTTGCGATACGTTATTCATGGTGTCTCCTTGTTTTTAGCGGTAAGGGCCGTTATTCGGCGGCTTCTTGTGATGGTCTCGTTTCTGTTTCTGTTTCTGTTTCTGCTTCTTTTCGCTCTTTGTTTATGATGACAATAAGCTGTTGCGCGAGGTGCTTAGGGCTGCCGTTAAAAGTTACGCAGCCAGTCTCTCGTACTGAATCGGGCATGCTGCTGTTGGCGCAGCTATCGGCGGTTTGCGCCCAAACTCTTCCACCACGCTTGACTTGTTCGGGGCCGGCGATGGCGCCATCACAGCCCATGCCGCTAAAAATGATACTGCCACATCTGGCACCGTAGTAGCGGCTGGTGATGTCTATCACTTGATCAATGCTTGGTGCGTAGGGTGCTTGCCAGGGTAAATCTTTGGCAACGAATTGGCCTTCTTTTATATCAAAGACCGTTTCAACGGGTGCAATATATACTTTTCCATATTGTAACTTTGCGCCGATGGTTTCTTTGCTGAGTTCAAATGCGCTGTGGCGCCCCAGCACTTGTATGAGTACCTTTTGAAATCCCTTGTCGATATGTTGTGCCAATATAAAGGCGATCGGCAAACCCTCTGGAAGCGCGTCTAAAAATTCCTTGATGGCGGTGGGGCCACCCAGTGAAGCACCCAGCACCCACACACGGTTGACATCATCGTTGCAAGCCGCTTGGAATTGAACAAGCTCTTCATTTGCTGCAACTGCCAAGCTGGGTGCTTTATCATGATGAATTTTCGCAACACTGGGCAGCGATGTGGCGACCTGATCAACGCACTCTGGCGGGCCAATTTGGCCGCTGATTTTTTCTAATAGTTTGCGCTTCCAGCGTAGAAAATCGGTACTGGAGGGTGGGGGCAGTTCGGTCACCCCGAAAAGTATAGGGCTATCATCTTGCTCAAGTAAGCCATCTACAAGGTCGGCCCATTTATCTTCGTCAGAAAGGTAAATAAGCCAGATAGAAAATATTTCGGGGGCAGGCATTACCCCGTCATCGGGTTCGCTACAATGCCCTATTTCATACCCCATTTCTTTGGTGGCCTCTCGTAGATGCCTGAGACAGGTTTTATTGTCTGAAAGAATGGCTATCTGTTTGGCGCTATCGTTAGTCATTATCAGGTAGCTTGGCCAGTCGTTAAGCGGTTACATCGACAGTGATAAATTTTTCGATGTGCTTGAGTAGCTCTGCTTCCTGAAAAGGTTTACCTAAATATTCATTCACGCCAATACTCATGGCTCTGTCGCGGTGTTTTTGACCGGTTCGAGAGGTGATCATGATGATAGAAATGTCCTTTAAGCGATCCTCGTGTTTAACGATACTGGCAACTTCAAAGCCGTCCATGCGTGGCATTTCGATATCCAGTAGCATGACGTCGGGGGTGTGGTCTTGAAGTATGGATATGGCATCCATACCGTCTTTGGCGAGAATGACTTCGTAGCCGGCTCGTTCAAGCAGACGAGAGGTGATTTTTCTAACGGTAACTGAATCATCCACCACCATAACGATAGGTGTTTCGTTGCCAGTTTTTTCTGTGATAGCGGCTTCTTTGGTGGCTTCACCGTAGAGACGCTCAGCCCAGTCAGAACGGATCATGGAGATAAGATCCAAAATGACGACCACGTTACCATCTCCGAGAATGGTAGCGCCCGAAAGCCCTGTTACGGAAGAAAGCTGAGGCCCGAGAGATTTCACAACGACTTCACGAGAACCGATGAGTGAGTCCACTTGAAAGGCCATGGGTTTATCGGTGCCCCGAACAAGTATTACAGGCAGTGGTTGAGATTGACCCTGTAAAATAGGGCTGGGAATGTTTTTCACATAGGCCCCGAGGTATTGCAGGTGGTAATCCCGTTCGGCATATTGAAACTTGTCTTCATTACCGGTCTGGTAAAAGTTTTCTAGCTCAAAGGGGCTCACGCGCACAATACCTTCGATATGAGACAGCGGTATGGCGTAGGTGTCTTCTCCCACTTTTACCATCAAGGCGCGGTTAACAGACACCGTGAATGGCAGCCGAATGGTGAACTGGGTGCCGACGCCAGGCGAGGAGTGAATACGGATGGTACCACTGAGCTGTTTGATCTCGCTGTTGACCACATCCATGCCCACACCACGGCCTGAAAGTTGCGTGACCTTCTCTGCCGTACTAAATCCGGGTTTGAAGATAAACTGGAGAACTTCGGTTTCGGTAAGCTCGGCTTGGTTATCTAGCAGCTTGCGCTCAATGGCTTTTTGTCGAACCTTGGTGGCATCGATACCGGCCCCGTCATCGGATAGACGAATCACCACTTCTGCCCCTTCGCGTGACAAATGCAGGGTGATTTTACCCTTTTTATTTTTACCCTGCTTTTCCCGTGCTTCAGGCATTTCAATGCCGTGGTCAATGGAGTTTCGTAGCATGTGCTCTAAGGGTGAAACTAAGCGATCTAGTACCGCTCTGTCCATTTCTCCTTCGGCGTTCACGATCTCTAGTTCTACGAGCTTGCCGACTTCTTGGCTCACTTGGCGAACCATTCGACGCAAGCGTGGTGCAAGGCGCGAGAAGGGAACCAATCGGGTGCGCATCAGGCCTTCTTGTAGTTCGGTATTGATACGTGACTGTTGCAGTAACAGTGTTTCTGTATCACGGGCCTTGTTAGACAAAGTATCTTTGAGGTCTGTAAGGTCATGGGTACTTTCAGACAGTGAGCGAGAGAGTTGGTGAATCAGTGAGTAGCGATCCATTTCCAATGGATCGAAGTCATCGTAGGCATCTTCTTCTTGTACTTGAGATTCGTGGC
>JAHRVS010000040.1 GCA_019090565.1 Gammaproteobacteria bacterium | reverse complement strand
ACCCCTATCACCAGTTAAACGGTGGCCACTTCAGTCGATTTTTGTTTACCACCTTGCCGCTTGCTTGGCCTCGCCTCAATGCCTACAGCCGATACCGACTTGAGTGTGCCATGCGTGCCAGCGTGGTGCTGGGGTTTATTGGTTTGCCTACCTTGGGGTATTTGTTAGAAGGCGCCCTAAATATGGGTCGTTATGACGAAGTATTCACCCTGGTATTAATATTTATTGCTTTGGTTCTGGGGATGAATCGATGGGCAAAAGGGCCGGTTTTGGCAATGCTGCTTTTATGGGCTTTTTTATATTACCCACCAGTATTATTTCCTGATGCGCCTTGGCAGCCGCAATTAATCTTGCAACTGTTGCACGACATCGTGCCAGCGCCATTACAACAATCCTCTGAGGCGCGGCACTTTGGAGCTTGGCTCTATGCGCTATGGGAAACGCAGATTATGCCTGGTGTATTTTATACCTTGGTGCTGGGTCAGCTAGCACTGGTGGCCGCAGCATTTTTAGCATTATTTTGGTTTCCGCTCATCTGTACGCATACCGTGAATACCTCTTGGTTACGTAACCTGAATCACTTTTTTTTGGTGACTATGCGTTGCTTGCCAGAATTTTTATTAGCTTTTATCGGGCTGATTTTTTTCGGCCCATCGATGTTGCCCGGAGTGCTGGCGTTAGGCTTGCACAATGGGGCACTCTTGGCCCATTTGGTGGGTAATTATAGTAATGAGGTTCGCCTTCGCAGTGATGGTGGTTCTGGTATTAATCGTTACTTCTATGAATTGCTCCCGCGAATTTATCCACAATTCCTGTCTTTTACACTTTATAGAGGGGAGACAATATTTCGTGAAACGGCTATTTTGGGGGTGTTAGGTATTCCCACACTAGGGTTTCACATTGATTCAGCCTTTGAAGAATTTCATTTTGATAAGGCTTTTATACTTATTATGGTAACGGTACTAATAAATGTTGGCTTGGAAATGCTGTCTACTCAATTACGCCGTCACCTGCATGCAGCGCAACCCAGCCTGCGAGCCTCTTAATCAAAGGTAAGGCCGTTTAGGGTGTCTTCAAAGGCACGCAAAACGGCCAGCTACGTAGAAACTTTATATCAGGCAGCTTGCTGGCTTAAATACTTATTGGCTTCAGCTACCAAGGCAGGTTGATTACTTTCTAAGTTGCGTTGTGCAGCAATCTCTCGTTCCTCTTTTGAGGCGAGTGTGTTATCCCACTCAATCAGCTTCTGATTCATAACCGTGTGCCACAGTGGTGGAATAAAAGCCATAATGGCGGTCAGCGCATAGCCGAATGGCATGGCAGGGGCTTCTTTAGGGAATGGCTCTAAATTCCAGAACTCAACATCTGCATTGGCATGGTGGTGGGCATGGCGGGAGATTGCCACCGTGGCCCAGTACGAGAGCTTGTGGTTATCATTCCAAGCGTGACGCACTTGCTGGGGCTCATCATCCAGTCTGACTAACCCGTAATGCTCAATATAATTAGCCACTTCCAAACCCAGGTTTACCATTAAGCCAACACCTAAAAATGCAGCCACGCCAACCCAGCCTGCTGCAGAGTAAAAGATGATCGCAACGATGAGTTCCATTCCCCAGCCTCGCAGCGCTTTATTTTCATAGCTTAAAGCAGGTAGGCCCATTTTTTCCAAGCGGTATTTCTCTAGCTCCCAAACTTGAATGTTTTGCCCAATGATTGACCTGAATATGAAAGGGTAAAAGTTTTCGCCACGTTGTGCGGTCGCTGGGTCTTTGGGTGTGCAAACCCAGTTATGGTGGCCGTAAGGGTGGCGAATTGAAAACCGCGTATGCATGCCAAAGGCTTCACCTAAGCGACCCAAAAAGACCGCAGTTGGATTGTTGACCCGGTGAGTAAGCTCGTGGCCAATCGCAATGGACCCAATGGCCGCTGTCAAAAATGTAAGATTAAACCCTGATATATACATGCCGACAGTATCGTTGGCATGAGCAGCCAGCATATCGAAACCTGTGACGGCCTGCACGCCTGCTGCAATACCGAGGAAGTCGTTGGGAGTGCCTAATAGCCATGCGAAAATTAATGCTGTGCCTACACCAGAAATCTGGCTGGCGTATTGAATGACGTAAAAAATCTTAGGGTTGTCGTAATGGTAAGTTTCTTCATCTTCGCCCAAAGTGAGATCAAGTATTAGGGCCAGAATACCCAACCCAATTAAGAAATAGGGTAGCCAGCTAACGGCACCAATAAGCATAATGGTACCTATAAGCCCCGCGATTGAAGCGATAAAGAATCGCCCGTATTTCCAGACCGAACTGATTGCATTCATTTTAGTGTTCCTCTTTTATAATTATTAGATTTGTTGGTGATTTTAATGCTGTATTAGTGAGATGCATGGGTAAATGCCTTTGTATAGTAAAAGACAGGCCAGAGACAAAAACAGCATCCCTTCAAAAAATATTTTTCACACGATAGCTACGTTAATTCGGTGCTTTCACCTTCACCGCACAAGGTTGCCTTACGCGCCATGGTTGCCATTTTGAACTTTCGTGCCCTCACATGAAAATCACTATTTTCAGAGGCACCCTATAATTGAGCGCCTTGATAGAGAAATAGTACGTCTCTCAGAAGTAGGGAAACAGTGACGAATTGTCGCACCTACTATCTTTTTAAGTTTTTTAGAATGCTTTTATTTTGAAGCCACTCAGGCTGCTAATTTGTCAAAATATTTACGCCCCTCGGCAACCAATGTATCTTGGCCGCTTTCGAGGTTGTATTTCGCTGCAATGTTTCTTTCGCTTTCTGAAGCAAAATTTTCATCCCAATTGATGAGCTTTTTATTCATTACCCAATGCCAAACAGGGGGGATAGCGGCAATAATTATTGTTAACGCGTATCCGAATGGCATGGCTGGGGCATCATTAGGGAAGGGCCTTAAATCCCAGAATTCGATATCGGCATTGGCGTGATGGTGTGCATGGCGAGAAATAGCCACGGTGGCCCAATACGATAATTTATGGTTGTCATTCCATGCATGACGAACCTGCTGAGGCTCCTCGTCGACGCGAATTAAACCGTAATGCTCGACATAATTAGCGAATTCTAACGCTATGTTGACACCCAGCCCGACACCTAAAAATGCGAGGACACCAAGCGGGCCTGCGGCAGCGAAAAACATCAATGCCACCAGTGCCTCCATTCCCCAGCCACGTAATGCTTTATTTTCATAGCTCCACACCGACAGGCCCATTTTTTCTAGGCGGTATTTTTCTAGCTCCCACACTTGAATATTTTGCCCAATGATGGATCTTAAAACGAAGGGGTAGAAGTTTTCCCCACGTCGAGCGGTGGCGGGGTCTTTGGGAGTGCAAACCCAATTATGATGGCCGTAGGGGTGACGAATAGAAAAACGGGTATGCATACCAAATGCTTCGCCGAGTCGACCCATAAATACAGCGGTAGGGTTGTTAACTCTGTGTGTTAGCTCGTGCCCAATTCCAATTGAGCCGATGGCAGCTGAAAGGGTGGTGAGCATTAACATGCATACATACATGCTGAGGGGCGCATTGCTGTGAGCGGCGAGCATGTCATAGCCCGTTACGGCCTGAAGCCCAGCGGAAATGCCCAAGAAATCGTTAGGGGTACCCAGTAACCATGCGAAGAGGATGGCTGTGACCACGCCAGAAATTTGGCTTGCGTATTGAAGTGGATAAAAAATAGTGGGGTTATCATAATAGTAGATGTTTTCATCGGTACCCAGAGTGAGATCGAGCACCAGTGCCAATAGCCCTAAGCCACCAAGAAAATAGGGCAGCCACGTTGCGCCAGCGATAAAAAGCAGGCTGCCGGTAATCCACGAGATAGAGGCGATAAAAAACCGCCCGTATTTCCAAGTTGCATTGATTGCCTTCACTTTTCATCCCCTATTTTTAGAAGAGAACAAAGAATTAGCCCGCAATAATTGGCACGTTTTCAGACCTGGCTTTCGAGTAACAATATGAGCGAGCGAAATGTTGCTTTTTAGCAACTGATTGTTCTCAAGTTAGACGACCACATATCCAAGTATATAAAACCTATTGATACCAGGTAGTGTTTACTAGCGACCAAAGCAAGCCTGCTCGGGAGATTGAAACAGGTTCGTGGCGCAGAACCGAGGTGGCTTGTAATGGATTGTTATAAGTCCACTACCTTATATGCTAGAAGGCTTAACCTAGTGATGGTGAGCCCTTACTATAGGTAGGAGCATGGGAGCACCCATATAGCTTCAATGTATGTTTAACGTGCTTAGTGGTAATTAAATAATGACGCCCAAATTACATGGCTGCTAGGTTATTACTGGCGTTAGTGGGTTGACTTCGAAGTGGATTCTACCATGTCGACTATAATGGACATCGCCGATTTAAAATAGTTGATGTCTAATGTCAAAAGAAACGTCTGCGAACGACGCATTAAAAACGGGTTTCGAAGGTATGCCACCCAAACATGATGATGGGGCTGATCCTTTCGATTCAATTAAAAAACTGTCCCCAAAGAGAAACACCACTACTGCAACAACCATTGATGCACTGGTGGATGAGCAGCTAGGGTATTTTGGTATTGCAGCTGATTCAGAATTTGGCGGAGTGCTTGCTGATATCTCGCGGCGTATTTATGCTTGCCAGGGCGACATGGAGTTGATGTGGCGTTTAACGCAAGAAAGCATTGCCAACCTGCCACATGAGGACAAAGTGGCGCATTTTAACGCCAAGAAATTCCTGTGTTTTCAATTGGCCAAGTTGTTGGATAACTTGCAAAACCCCTTTCGTCGTACCTATCAGAGCTTAGGTTATAGCGATGCCACAATGTTGGCCAAAGGCAATTACCCTATCTTTGATAATGTCAGCGCTATTTTTTCCGCCACGCCTGTTATTACCCGCACCGCTACCTATATTTATGCCTGTGCAGAGTGGATTGAAGACGCATTTAAAGGCCGAGAGCTTCTACTTGAAATTTACTCTCGATTGCTCAACCCCACATCTTTATCGTTAGCAAATCACATTGTCGACATGGAAGCCGGCGCTTGGGCGAGAGATTATCTCGCTTGGAATTACAACAGTGGCATGGCCGCTATCGACAGTGTGCTTTCCCACGTATTGGGGCGCAACGATATTTTAATTACCAGTCGAAATATGTATGGCGGCTCTCATCAGCTTATTTTTGACTGGTATGCCAAGCCCTGCAATATGAATATTGGCGTTGAAAGTTTTGATGGCTTTGGCGCCGGTGATTTTTTGCGCTGCTGGACCCGCACCCATGAAAAATATAAAGACCGCTTAGCGAAACCCTATATCGATGCCTTTCTCTATTTAGAATCACCCTCAAACCCCCATGGGTATGTGTTAGATGTGCCCGAAATTTGTAAGGCCGCACACCAAGTTGGTTTGCGCGTTATCCTTGATGCGACAGTAGGAACGCCCTTTCTCGTAAAGCCCTTACAACGCAAAGACCCCGATGAACGGCCTGACTTTCTGATTCATAGCTACACCAAAGACCTTTCTGGTTCCGGAACGGTGATTGCAGGCTGCGTGATTGCGCGCAACGAAGACATGTTCTTACCGAAAGGTGACCCCGGTTGGGATAAAACGATGTTCTGGAATGTTTATTACACTAAGGGGGCATTCCTCAACGCCGATGCAGCATTTGAAGTTATGCAGGGTTTGCGCACCCTTGAGCAGCGCATGTTGTCGAAGTGCATTAATACAGTCGTCTTAGCTGAGTTCTTTCAGCGGCACCCAAAAATAAAGGTGAATGCAAGCTGCCTAGTGGGTAGCGACAATTATAAGCTCGCGAAATCAATGTTGTTTTTGGGCCTGCCCGCGCCTTTGTTTACCATTGAAATGAACGAAGTGCCTCTAGAGAATTTTCAGCGATTTTTTGATAGTCTAGAACCCACCTTCGGGCAGATGATCAGCTTAGGGCAAACCAATACCATCGTGAGTTGCCCGGGTTTAACCACCCACTCTGAGTTAAGTGATGAAGAGCTGCTTGAGGCGCAAATCTCACCGACAACGTTGCGGTTTTCCATCGGTACCGAAAACCCAAAGGATCTGCTTAGGCATTTGGTCAGCGCGGCCAGCTTGACCATTGACTCAGAGCTTGATGGTTTTTCAGCTGGTTTTCCTTCTGAAGAAGAGATGAACCACCTTATTGAGAGAGTGTACGGCGAAACCCATCAGAAATATGTGAAAACATTGCTGAACTAAGGGTGTGGCCATACTGTCTCTCTACGGGGGCTATGCGGCTTTTATTGGGAAGAATACGAGCGAGGTATCGAGCGCGATACAGTGATCATTTGTCAGCACAGAGAAGTTCTATTGTTTAAACAGGATACCGCTATGAGCCTTTTTCGCACTACCTTGACCGTGTCCGCTGTACTGTTGTTAACCTTGACAGGTTGCAACAAAGCAGAAAATACCGACCTGATAAAAGAAAAACCCAATGATGCCGCCTCTCTCACGGTGGCTGCGCCATCAACAAAGGGAGCGCTGGGGCTGGAAGTATATAAAAGCCCGACTTGTGGTTGCTGCAAAGGGTGGGTCGATCACATGAGCAACGCGGGTTTCAGCGTGAATGCCCACGACATGGGCGACCTCCAACCGGTTAAGCGTAGCCAAGGTATTCAGCGAGATACCCAATCGTGCCATACAGCTGTGTCGCCAGAAGGTTTTGTCTTTGAAGGCCATGTGCCAGCCAAATTCGTAAAGCGCTTTCTTGCTGAAAAACCGGTAGGTGCCCGTGGTTTAGCGGTGCCAGCAATGCCTGTTGGTACCCCAGGTATGGAGATGGACAACAAATTCATGCCCTATCAAATCCTATTATTGAAAACGGATGGCAGTACCCAAGTGTATGCCATGGTAGCAAACGCCGAACAACAGTACTGACTGTTGGCATGATAGATAGTGGGGTAATGGTGGGGTGGTAGTGAAATGCTAGTGAGGCGCCAGCAGGGTGATGAGCGCTAGCGATAAACCCTAGTCAGCCTATAAAATTCAGCCCATCGCGAGACGCCGCTGCCTAGCAGACTGTTACCTCGCGACAATCTTCCTAATATACCGTTATTTAAAGGGATTCTATTCTACTCTGATATTAAGCACCGAATGGCATGCGTCCTTAGAAAAAGCCAAACCGAGTGAATCAGTCTGTGTTTGCCCTTAGTCCGAAGGGACTAAAAATACATGTGATCAAAGATCCTATGTGACGTAAACAATGATAAAATGCGCCCCGCGAATTTACCTGCGAATGGCTGATAGGTGCCGCATTGAACCTAAAGTCGACGCAGGGTCTCAGCGCAGGGCTTAGGGGCTCCAACGAGCAGTGATTAACCCCATTGATGTGTACAAGGCAAAAATTAAAATGAAGTTTCAGAAAAAAAACGCTTTTTCTTCTCTTTTTATTGTGATTGGTTTGTTGTTTCCTGTGTTTGCGTATTCCTCAGCAAACGGCGCTACCGGTGAGCACTTAGATCTAACGCACCACCTAGTCGGCTATTTGGCCTTGGGTGTTTTCACGCTGGCCTATGTGTTCGTTATCCTCGAAGAGCAACTGCACCTGCGTAAATCAAAGCCCGTGTTGCTCGCAGCAGGCATTATTTGGGTCATGATTGCATGGGTGTACCAAGAGCATGGTTTTACGCATGCTGCAGAAGTCGCAATACGGCACAATTTCCTTGAATACGCCGAATTATTTTTCTTCCTACTTGTCGCGATGACATACATCAATGCCCTGATAGAAAGAGGCGTGTTTGATGAGCTGCGAAACTGGCTAGTTTTAAAAGGTTTCAGCTATAGGGCCTTGTTTTGGTTAACCGGCGTACTGGCCTTCTTTATCTCCCCGATTGCGGACAACCTCACTACCGCATTGATTATGTGCACCGTGGTGTTGGCGGTGGGGGTGAATCAACCAAAATTTATTTCCGTGTGTTGCATCAATATTGTGGTGGCAGCCAATGCAGGGGGTGCGTTTAGCCCCTTCGGCGACATCACGACATTAATGGTTTGGCAAAAAGGCATTGT
>JAHRVS010000039.1 GCA_019090565.1 Gammaproteobacteria bacterium | reverse complement strand
TGTTTATGCCTTGAGCCAGCAGTTGGCTTACGGGTTCAAAATAAAAAAACCCAACCAAACGGTTGGGTTTTTTTTGCCTATTTTATGATAGCCTTTACCCGACCATACTAATAAAAACAATAATAAAAGGATGGAATCAAATGTTGGATTTTCTTCTCGTTCTACTAGTGGCTTATTTTGCTTATTTGGGCACGATGATGCTCTACTTTGAGTTAAAAACTCGCGGGGATAATTATTTTTCTTTGCCTCTGGCCGAGCGCCGTAATTTACGGGCCAAAATCCAAAAACATGCCCGCTTTATTTACCCGTTCTTTGCTCTGGTCTCCAAGGCATTTCGATTAAGAAAGTTTCCCGTGATTCGTTATCGGGGAGTGACTGGGCCACTCATGATGTCCAGCAAAAAATCCTATAAGTTCACGTACAATTACCAACCACAAAGCAACGATATTTTTATAGCCACACAAATGAAATGTGGCACCACCTGGATGCAACAGATTGTTTTTGAGGTACTGCACAGAGGAAAAGGGGATCTTAGCGATGAAGGTTATCGACATATGTATGCGTTAAGCCCGTGGATTGAAACCACACCGACCTCCAGCGTGCCTTTTGAGCGAGCGAAGTTGGTTGGTGAAAAAAATAGCCGAATTATAAAAACGCACATGCCAGCCAGTTTGTGCCCCCATAGCGACAAGGCCAAATATATCTATGTGACCCGTCATCCGGTAAGTTGTTTCGCCAGTTGCTTTGATTTTTTTCATTTGCTTGTTGGCCCACTGGCACCGGATCGAGATGAAATGATAAAATGGTTCTGCAGCGAGGACATGTTGTGGGGTTCATGGCCTACTCACGTAGAAGGTTGGTGGCGCAGAGCAGAAGAGCATAACAATGTTTTGTTCGTACATTATGAATCGATGAAAAAGGATCTGCCTGGAGCCGTTCGAAAGGTCGCAGACTTTCTAGAAATGGACTTGAGTGCAGAAGAAATTGATCAGGTGGTGCATCGCTCTTCATTCGAATACATGAAAGAGCACGAAGAGCATTTCTCTATGTTTTCACCGAATATTTTTTCGGAGTCATTAAAGTCAGTGCGTTTTATGCAGGCGGGTACGCTTGAGCGGTATAAGGATGTGAGCGATACTGGTTCGCAGTTTATAATGGATTTTTGCAGAGAAAGGCTGAAGGGAGGGCATTATCCTTTGGAAACTTTTTATCCCGATTCAAAGTCTTTGCCAGTGCATGACGATCAAGTTGAGCGCGTAGAAATGAGCAATGTCTTATGACACTAAAATGGTCAGTTCAATTTCGAAAGCACTTTGATTGGACTAGAGGCTTGGATTAAAGGACGCTACTGAAAAATTTGATTTTTCGTGAGAATTAAATAAATCCCACGCGGATAGTCGCAGTGTACTGGCCATACAGAAAGGTTTGAGTATGGAAATGACGCAGCTATCGTGAGTAAATGTTATTTCTATAAGTACTCTGAAATAAGGCCCCCAATTTTGATGACCAACAAAGCCTATTTATTGGGGTTTAATGACTAGGACCCCTCTAATTGATTGACCTTCCAGATCTACCCATAAAGCGGGTGCTAGCCGAGCTGGTGTCCACCCTTTCCCTTAATAATGAACTTGTTCTAGAGGCACCTCCAGGTGCCGGTAAAACCACACTTGTTCCGCTTGCCTTACTCGACCAACCGTGGTTGGCTGATAAAAAAATCATTGTCCTTCAGCCTCGCCGTATGGCTGCACGTGCTACAGCAACACGAATGGCCTCACTGCTGGGTGAAGAGGTAGGGCTGCGGGTGGGGTATCGCGTACGTCTAGAAAGTCGCATTTCGAAGAAAACAAAAATCGAGGTGGTCACAGAAGGTATTCTTACCCGGATGTTACTCGATGACCCTGCACTTGAAACGGTTGGCATTGTGATTTTTGATGAGTTTCATGAGCGCCACTTAGAATCGGATGTGGGTTTGGCATTTTGCCTGCAAGGCCGGACGCTTTTTCGTGAAGAGTCCTCGCCTTTAAAGATTCTATTAATGTCCGCCACGCTTGATGGCGCGCGTCTAGCACAATTTCTTGATAATGCCCCTCTGCTCAGTAGTGATGGGAAAATGTTTCCCGTCAACGTAACTTATGGAGTGAAGCCGAGTGTAAGGCAATCCATTATCGACCCAGTAGTGCGAACAGTTCTTACAGCACTTACTGAGCACCACGGTAGTGTATTGGTGTTTTTGCCGGGCCAGGGTGAAATTCATAGGGTGAAATCCCAACTGGAGTCACGCCTACCTAGTGCAATCAAAGACACGACAGAAATTATTCCATTGTATGGTGCCTTAGCCCTAAGAGAGCAGCAGCGCGCCATTGAAGCTTGCGCGAAAGGCCGACGAAAAGTGGTGCTAAGTACTGATATCGCTGAAACAAGCCTCACAATTGAAGGCATCACCGTCGTCGTGGACAGCGGACTGAAACGCCAGGTCGAATTTGACCCTAACAATGGAATGAGCCGCCTGCACACCCGATCTATTTCCGAGGCCTCCAGCGTGCAGAGAATGGGCCGTGCCGGCCGGTTATCAGAAGGCGTTTGTTATCGCCTGTGGAGCGAAAGTCAACACCGAGGCCTGTCTCCTTTCGATAGCCCTGAAATCCTTCAGGCAGACCTCTGTTCTTTGGCACTACAACTATTAAGTTGGGGTGTGTCGAGCCCCGATGAGTTGGAATGGTTGGATTCACCGCCCAAGGGACCCTTTGATCAAGCACTTGATTTGCTGCTTTGTCTGGGCGCCATTGAAAAGCGTGGCCCGCTAGGTGAGCCGGTATTAACGCACCATGGCAAGGCTATGACGGTGTTACCGCTTCATCCCCGATTGGCTCATATGCTTTTATGCGCACAGAAAAATGACCTAGAGAATGAAGGGGCTTTGTTGGCGGCTCTGCTTGCCGAGCGTGACCCCTTTCGCCAACAAGGCGTAGATTTAGCTCTACGCATGCAAACACTTCAAGGAAAACTTCGCTGTGAACCTGGGCACAAGCCATGGCTGAGGCGAGTGCAGCAGCAGGCATCTCACTATCGCAGAAAGCTGAAAGGCCAAGCTCTCTCGTCAGGGAGGGATGTTCAACCCAGTGATGCGCTCGGCTTTCTGGTCGCCTGCGCCTTTCCCGACCGAATCGCCAAGCGTCGATCCGCGTCAAGTGGTGCAGGACAAGCATCGAGTTGGCAGCTTAGTGGTGGCTCAGGGCTGGAGCTTTCAGCAGAAGATAGCCTGTCTCAAGAAGAATGGTTGGTGGTGGCAGAAACGGGTGGCAACCCAAGCAAGACCGGTCAAAATAAAATTTATCTCGCTGCTACATTAAACCCATCTCTATTCTCGAGTGAGCTGCTAGGCCAGGTACAGGTAGATGATGTGGTAGACTGGGATCACCGTACAGAACGTTTTGTGGCTGAAAAACAAAGCAGGGTTGGACAGATTGTTTTGCATAGGGCTGCATTAGATCAAGTCCCAAATGAAGAAAAATGTGCGGCCTTGATAAAATTGATCAGAAAAAAAGGCCTAGACTGCCTGCCTTGGACGACAGAATTACACCAGTGGCGAGCGCGTGTGAACTTGGTTTTTACCTATCAGCAGAGCAATGCACAGTGGCCTGATTTTTCTGATCAAGCCTTGTTAAACTCACTGGAAACTTGGTTGGCGCCGTACCTAGATTCGGTTAACTCGCTCAAAGGTCTGTCTAAGTTAAATATGGCCTCGATTTTAAAAGACCAATTGGCCTGGCCCTTGCCGCAGCAGCTTGAAAATTTAGCCCCTTGTTTTTATAAAGCTCCCAGTGGTTCGAATATCCGCATTGACTATTCTCAGTCGCCTCCGGTTCTTGCCGTTAAACTCCAGGAAATGTTTGGTTGTGTCGAAACGCCGAATATTCTAAATGGGAACTTGAAGTTACTGCTTCACCTTTTATCACCCGCACAGCGCCCTCTTCAGGTGACGCAAGATTTGGCAGGATTTTGGCAAAATAGTTATACGGAAATAAAGAAAGACATGAAGGGGCGTTATCCTCGTCATCCTTGGCCAGATGACCCGATTAAAGAGCTACCAACTCGCTACACAAAACGGCGACAGGAGAGGGGCGAATAATTGAAACATACAAATATATTGATTGCTGGTTGTGGCGATGTCGGTTCCCGACTTGCTAAGCGCTTATTGGCTGAGGGTTGTTCTGTATGGGGCTTGCGTCGAGATGCCCGCCTATTACCCGAAGGGGTCGTTGGTATTGCGGCGGATCTTGTAGATAAACAGAATTTTCCAGCCCTGCCAAGTGAACTTGATTCTGTGGTGTATTGCGCTGCAGCAGGATGTCGATCCGAAGAGGTATACCGAAACACCTACGTGCATGGCTTGCAAAATGTTCTGGCTGAAATCAAAGAGCAAGATATTGCTATTAAGAGGTTTATATTTGCCTCTAGCACAGCCGTATACCACCAAGATAAGGGTGAAGTGGTTAGAGAAGATTCATTAACAGAACCTCTTGGTTTTTCTGGTCAAATAATGCTAGAGGCAGAGCGATGCTTGGCGGTAAGTGGTCTTAGTTATTCATCACTAAGGTTTGGTGGGATTTACGGCCCAGGTAGGAATCGACTTCGTCAACGAGTTGAAGAAAATAAGGTAAACGTATGTGAGGAATTCCCTCAATATACCAATAGGATTCACAGTGATGATTGTGCCGGAGTGCTGCAACACCTACTTGAAGTGGACGTACTGCAAACTTGCTATATAGCTGTAGACAGCGCCCCTGCCACGAAACAAGAAGTGACAGATTGGCTGGCACAGCAAATGAATGTGCCGCTACCTAAGCGCATAAAACAATCTGAAGCTCAAGGTGGGCAGAACAAACGTTGCAGCAATGCCTTATTGTTAGAATCTGGGTATCGGTTTACCTTTCCCAGTTATCGCGAGGGTTATAGGCTTTGACGCCGGGTCGGTTTGGGGGGGGGGCGAAAAGATCTCTCCCAGTATGATATTTCCGCCTGTCATTGAAGGCGTCATTTTAGGGAGCACGGTCTTTAATTGAACGTTAAACATTTATGGTAGATAGAGTTGAGCAGGGCCTGATTGATGAAAAGTGGATGGCATACGCGTTAGAACTTGCTAAAAAGGCGCAAGACATCGATGAGGTGCCGGTGGGAGCCGTAGTCATCAAAGCAGGGCAGGTGGTTGGAGAGGGGTGGAATCAGGTCATTAGTCAGAGTGACCCGACCGCCCATGCAGAGGTCGTAGCTTTACGCGATGCAGCGAAAAGACTGAATAATTACCGGATAATAGGGGCTACTTTATATGTGAGCCTTGAGCCTTGCGCAATGTGCGCGGGAGCCCTTCTGCACGCCCGAATCCAACGTTTGGTTTACGGGACCAGTGAGCCAAAAAATGGCGCAGTGTCGAGCCAATTTAACTTGTTTGAGCTGCACACATTTAACCATCAAATTGAGGTGGTAGGTGGGGTGTTAGCAGAGCAATCAGGAGATTTAATAGGTTCTTTTTTTCGAAACAAGCGTATTGCAAAGAAAGCGGAAAAAAATACCCCTGAGTGATGCGGAAGAAGCAATAAATCCTTAAGGGCGCCTCTGAATATGCATTACCTGTACGGCACCCTTGCTCTCTCGTAAAAGTCGCATTTTTTAGAATTTAGCGATATGGGGCTTTTTAGTCAGTTTATCACTGAGGTCGAGGAGAATATGTCCCGCCTCGACGAGTAGAAAGCTGTCGTCGTTATCTAACAGGCCTCGCTCCTTTTCTTTGTCGTTAATATCCTCTTCTTTTTTGTCCTCTAAGTCTGCAATGGTTTTTAACCCTTTTGCTTCGCGCCGATCATTCTCTATTTGGAGAAGTTTCGATTCTCGCGCACTTTGCTCGCGCGTACGAACTTTTTCCGAAAGACTGACGGTTTTCATCTTGCGAATAGAATTGTAATGCTCTACTTGGCGGTTTAGGTAGATGAAATCAGGGTTTTCTACAGCTCGTTGCTGGTGGGATTTTTGCAGTTCAGCTAGATAAGAGCTGTAATTGCTCCAGTCTGAAAAATCAACAGATTGAATGTAATCCCAGACCAGCGCATTGGGAAGGGCGCTTTCGCCAATTTCGTCCTGATTGTAAATGCTGGGGAAGCTAATGTCAGGGATGACACCTTTGTTTTGATTGCTTTCCCCTGAAATTCGATAAAATTTGGCCAATGTAAGTTTAAGCTGGCCATTGTTGTGTAGGGGGAGCAGCGACTGGACCGTACCTTTCCCAAAGGTTTGCCCCCCAAGAATAATTCCTCGCCCATAATCTTGAATCGCTCCTGCAAAGATCTCAGAGGCTGAAGCGCTCATCCTATTTACCATGACCGCGAGAGGCCCATCGTAAAAAATTTTACTGTCTTCGTCCTCCAATATATCAATATTTCCGTTAGAGGACTTAATTTGTACAGTAGGACCATCTTTAATAAATAAACCTGTGAGGGCATTGGCTTCTTGTAGTGAACCGCCTCCGTTGTTTCTTAAGTCCATTACCAGCCCATCTATTCCTTCTTCTTTTAACTCGTTTATTAGGCGTTTGACATCACGCGTACTACTTTTAAAATCTTTTTGATTGTTTTGTGCACCCTTAAAATCAAAGTAGAACGTAGGCAAATTAATGAGCCCAATTTTTCTTTCTTTGCCCTCTCTTACGACTGTAATAATGTCTTTTCTGGCGGCTTGCTCTTCAAGTTTTACGGTGTTTCTAGTTATATTAATAAGTTTTCGTTCTGTACTTCCTTCGGTTTTCCCTGAAATCACCTCGAGCCTAACAATACTTTCTTTGGGGCCGCGAATGAGTTGCACGACATCATCCAATCGCCAGCCGACCACATCGACCAACTCTCCTTTTGCTCCTTGAGCAACGCCAACTATTTTATCAGCAGGAGAAATTTGTTTACTTTTATCAGCAGGCCCAGCGGGTACAAGTCGTACAACTTTAGTAAACTCGTCCTCACGTTGTAGTACTGCGCCGATGCCTTCCAGGGAGAGGCTCATGTGTATATTAAAATCTTCAGACGAACGTGGCGAAAAATATTGCGTATGGGGGTCGTAGGTTTTGGTGAGCGCATTTACATAAACTTGGAATGCGTCATTACTGTTGGTTTGTAGTGCTCGGTTTAGCTGGTTTTTATAGCGCTTGCTTAATAATGTTTCAATATCATCAATTTTTTTGCCTGCAGTTTTGAGGTTGATGATGCTATTTTTGAGCTGTCTATTCCAAAGGCGTTGAGCAAATTTGCTGTCTTTTGGCCACTCCATTTTTTCGCGATTAATTAATAGCCGCTCATCTTGGGTGAGATCAACTTTTGTCAGGTCACTACCAACCACTCTTATAAGGTGGTTTAAGCGTTCAATGACGCGCTGGTGATAACGGTTGAATACGAGAAAAGCAGGGCGAAGGTTGCCTGACTTTAGAGATTCATCAAAGCGAAGGCGGTATATGGATAGTTCTGTTATATCTTTCTGCGTAAAGTAACTTCTGGATGCGTCTAGTTCAGAGAGGTACTGGTCAAACATCCTGCTTGATAGCGCATCATCTATGGGCACTTTATTGTAGTGCATTTGAGAGAGTCTGCTGAGGATGGCGAGGCTCACTCTAGATTGCTGAGCCATGGGGTACAGGGGAGTGAAATTTCGGTATTTGGCCGTGCTGGCACCTGTCGTAGAGATAGCTTGGCTGCTGACAAGGGAGAGTGTGCCGAGAACGACGAGATTAAGAGCAAGTGCCTGGCATCTTTTTTTTGTATTCATCTAGTGGCCTGAGAAGTAGTAAGCAGTCTAACCCTGCGGAAACTGTATTAAAGCAATGTACCGGCTAAGCTGACGGATGCCTAGCGATGCGTTCTCATTGCAAAGAACTCTATGGTTTATAATAGTACCAGTCTTGTTGTTGTTAAAGGAGCTTGGTGAAAGTTGTCGGGAATCTCCATAATAAGTCCCTAAAAGAGACAGTTGTGTTTTTGTGTCTATTTAAAACAATGGCTTACGGCAGGATTGTGAGTTTGTTTGTAGGTTTATTAAGTAATTTAACGAAAATTAACACAATACATTGTTATGTTATTATATTTCACTAGTTTTGCTTGCAATTTTCCATTCTAACAGTTAAGTATAAGAGTTGTAGTGATTTAATTAGTTATGATTTTCAGGTAAAACTAAAGAAAACAGGATGTTTTCTGGGTTTCGTTAACTTCAGGACGAGAGGTGTACGCAATGCAACCAAAGGTGCCCGATCAGCGGTCTGAAAACCGCAGGAATTTACTTTATTACGTGAATGTTTACGATCATGAAACCAGTGAGTATGTTGGTTTGATACTTGATATATCAAGCGGGGGCATACTCCTTAGCGGTGTTGAGCCGCTGAAGCAGGGAGCGAAATACCGCTTGGGTTTGGTCGATACCGGTGACGCGAGCTTGCCCGCACAAATCGGATTTGAAGCGCAAGCCTGCTGGTGTCGTAAATGTGGCGATGACTTTTATGATACTGGATTAACGTTTACTCATTTACCCGAAACAGCCCGCGTCAGGTTGGCATCATTCGAATAAGCTTTTTTTATAGTGGCTAGTAGCATAATGCCCGTTTAGGTTGGGCTAGACGTGTTAGGCGCGCGCGTAGCTTTGTTTTACCTTTTTTTCGCACCCTCCCCTACAAGAGGTTAAAACTACCCCAGTGCGCCCGCGATTGTCAGCAACAGTGCAAGTGCTGCTGTGCTGGCATGCGCATAGATTAGCAGCATGGGCTTTTGATCTTGTGGGGAAACATCTCTAAAAAGCGTAAAACCGCCCGCAATAGTTGCGCAAAACAGAACAAAGCCAATGGTCAAAAGGGTATTCGTTTCACCTGTGAAAACATGTATCCCTAAACAGCTAAGCCCCAGTAGTGCACTGTTGCGGTGTGTAGTGCGTAAAAAATTGAGTGGTTTTGTTCCGCGCTTATGGCTTGTTGACAGTAAGTATCCAGCGTAGCCGGTCCCAATAAAGAATAAAATAGCCAGAATAAGCATATTGTCCGCTTTCCTTTGCAATGATTGTTATTTTGCTGAGCCTCCTCGACTGCGGCGCAAACCTATTTTATTTTTACCCTTATGACAAGACCCTTTTTGATTTCGAGTGGTTAGGCTATTTACCTTAAATTAGGATTTTTGTAGAATAGGTGACCCCTCGGTATTCGAACCGCAAATGTAAGGTCCCCCACATATGCTACGTATCGCCCTTGAAGCACTCACTTTTGATGATGTGCTACTTGTTCCAGGATATTCAAATATTTT
>JAHRVS010000038.1 GCA_019090565.1 Gammaproteobacteria bacterium | reverse complement strand
TGAGGCTGTTAGTAATTAACGGTTATTGACCCTTTATCTAAAGCGTTAACCCCTCCTTTAAGAAAGTAATAGGATTTATAGCCCTGTTGTTCTAGATAGTATTGTACCCACCTAAGCTGCTTCCCCGTCGCATCGATAAAAATCAATGTGCGATCATGATGAAGTTTGGATGCAATTTGGAAAAGCAGTTTGTTTAGCTTGATGTGTTTAATATGGTCTAGTTTTGGCGATGCCTTCATTTGGTGCTTTTCTCTGATATCGATGATCAGGGCGTTGTTGTCTTGGGCTATTTTTCTGAGTTCAGGGAGGCTTCTCTGAACGTTCTTAAGCTGGGCTTTGCTAATAAGCTTACTGAGGTCGGCTGGGGATTCATCAAGCAGTACTGTTTGTGCTGGGTTTGCTTCTACCCAAGTAAGAATACCTGAGTCGTAACTAAAAATATTTTTGATGCCGTGCTCCAATGCTTTAGAGACGGCCTTGTAGCTGACTGAACAACTGTGGCCATTGCAGTACAAAACGAGGGGTTTGCTCGGGTTTTCCTGCCGCAATTTCGTTAGTTTACTTATAAATCGAGAGCTAGAATAGGGAATGCTGATGGCCCCTTCCATGTGTATGACGCGATATTCAACCGTACTCCGTGCATCCACCTGAATAGTGTCTTGGTATTTTGCTTTTAGTTCTTCTGTGCTGATTGTTTGAACATGGGGGTAGGACCTTCTGAGAGGGAACTCATCATCTGCATAAGCCAAAGAAGTGACTGTTTGAGCGTGGGGGTAGGACCTTCTGAGAGGGGGTTCTTCATGTGCATAAGCCAAAGAAGTGAATGTATGAGCAAGTATCAGAGCAACTAAAAAAGCATAAGTCATTGTTAACGGGTATTTTTTAGTTGGCATTATCAGAGGTGGGGGTAATAAATGACAGCAGAGCACTGATTCTGTGAAAGGGTTCACTTTTTTGATAAAACGTTGTTCCATTTTGGGAGGGCTCATCGTATTTGAAATACAATGAATAGTTCACATAAACGTTAAAATCAAGGTGCGCTGACTATATTTTGAGCATAACATGCCGTTTCATTAAATCATTAGCTTTTCATATTGGTGCATTTCTATGTCTTTCAAAGATACTTTCTGGCTAGCTTCTTTAACGCAAGGGTTTAAGGCGATTTTTACAACTTTTTTTCTGGTTGGCGCACCACTGGCCATGAGTGACAGTAATACCCCAGGAGCAGTGATTGCGGGTTGGGTAGAAAAGATCAGTATCGGGGAGTCGTCTGCGTTGCTCAAAGCAAAGCTAGATACGGGTGCTAACACATCGTCTATTCATGCCGAAAATATCAGGTCTTTTCTAAAGGACAATAAGCGTTGGGTTCGATTTGAGTTGCTCTTGGATGATGGTGAGGGCAATGAATACCGGCAGGCATTTGAGCGACCAAGAGTCAGAAAGGTGCGTATAAAAAACCATGATGGTGATCATGAAGGGCGTTCGATAGTGGTGTTGGGTTTTTGTTTTGATGGTCGGCAACACACCTCCCAGTTTACCTTGGCTGATCGCAGCGAGTTCATTTATCCCGTACTGTTGGGCCGACGCTTTCTAAGTGATGTAGCAGTTGTAGATGCCTCTGAAACATTTTTAACGCAAGCGCAATGTAAAGTCGCCGGTACTCCTGTAAGGCAGGGCAGCACCAATGGGGAATAACGCCGTTAGAGTTTGGGTTTGCTTGCTTTGCGTTGTAGGTTTAAGTGTTTGTTATTACAAAACCACCGTTTTGGGTTTGCCAATAAAACCGCAGCAAGATACAGAAGTGTGGACAGTGCAAGCGAAAATTAATTTTGTCGGTGACGGTGGACCTGCAATTTTTGAGTTTTTTTTACCAAATGTTATTCCCGGCTATCTAAAGCTCGATGAGGATTTTATTTCAGGTCGGTTTGGTCTTGCGGTGCAGGATGAAGGTGATAACCGTAAAGCGCAGTGGGCGATTCGGCGCGCGCGAGACATGAAAAGCCTTTATTACCGCATTGCTGTAGCGCGGTCATCTCAAAGTAGCGGCTGGCAAAGCCACCCGCAGTTCCCTAGTTCACCCGAATACCCCGAACCTTATGCGTCTGCCATTCAATCGATTCTGGATGAGGCGAGAACGGCTTCAGCAGATGTGGCAACTTACACCATGGAAATCTTGCAGCAGCTCAACTCCCCCGTGCCCAATGAGAATGTTGAATTATTTCGGGACCATGCGGGTAATTCAGAGCAGTGGGTAAAAGAAATTATTAATATCTTGAGCGGTGTTCGCATACCCGCGCGTATTCTTTGGGGTATCAGGACGTCTGATTCTTCAAATCATAGCCAATTGGAGCCTCTTTTACAGGTTCACAATGGGCAGGAGTGGCTGACCTTTGATCCGCATACCAGTGAGCGTGGAATACCTTTGAATTTTCTGTCATGGAACGTCGGTGAAAACCCGTTGTATCATTTAAGCGGTGGGAAGTTGGTTGATATTGATTTTTCCGTGACGAAATCCTACAAAGAGCAAATCGATGTTGCACGCAGTGGGGCGAGACATGCGGACTCAATTTTCACTGAGTTCTCTCTCCTTGCTTTGCCTGTGCAAAGCCAAAATTTATACCGATTATTGTTAATGGTACCGATAGGAGTGGTGATCGTTGTACTAATGAGAACATTCGTTGGGATAAGTACTTTCGGTACGTTTATGCCCATATTGATTGCTTTGGCGTTTAGAGAAACGCAGTTACTTTGGGGCGTTCTCCTCTTTAGCCTAATCGTCGCTTTTGGATTGATGATTCGATTCTATTTAGAACGGTTGATGCTACTGCTTATTCCTCGGTTGGCATCTATCGTGATTATTGTCGTCATTATCATGTTGTTAATCAGTTTGGTTAGTAACCAGATGGAGGCCGAGAGGCTCTTGTCAGTGGCTTTGTTTCCAATGGTCATATTAGCGATGACGATTGAGCGTATGTCTATTACCTGGGAAGAAAATGGCCCCCGGGATGCATTACTACAAGGCTTTGGTAGTTTGTTTGTAGCAATATTAGGCTACTTGGCCATGACCAATGAGCAGTTGATGTACGTAATGTTCGTTTTTCCTGAGCTATTGCTAGTGTTGTTAGCAATGTGTTTGTGGGCGGGTCGGTATAACGGGTATCGCGTATGCGAGTTGTACCGATTCCGTGAAATGAAAAATATCGAGCGTGATTAAGATGTTTTGTTCTCCTAGGCAATTAAAAGAGCGTGGTATTCTTGGCATTAATCGCCGAAACGCAGACTTCATCATGCGTTACAATCCGCGGCGCTTATTCCCCTTGGTTGACGATAAGCTCAAAACAAAAGAACTGGCTTTATTGCACGGTATTGCTGTACCGGACCTACTGGGTGTTGTCGAGGCGCAACATCAAATTAAACAGCTAAAGGCCTTTCTTTATAAGCTGGATGATTTTGTGATTAAGCCCTCCC
>JAHRVS010000037.1 GCA_019090565.1 Gammaproteobacteria bacterium | reverse complement strand
TGCCGGCGTTACGCCACACAGATTGCCGGGCAATCAAAGCGTGTGGCTTCACCCCCATGAGAGAGTAGGTCATTGTCAGGCTTTAAATTAAAGCTGCAAGCTTCACTGACCATTTTCAGAATGAAGCAGTTATTAATGCTGCTGAATTAAACTGACACCTTTCAGGATGTTGAGCGCTTCATTTAGCTGGTAGTCTTTTGCAAGCAATCGCTCTATTTCCGCTTCGGACTTTTCATTTTTTGATGTTGATTTTTTACCGTTTTCATTTTCAAGGTGACCTTCTAAGTCTGACTCTTTGTATCGTAGAGGCTGCTCAATTTTTGTTAACTTTGCGATATCTACAATTATGTCGGGAACGATTCCTTGCGCTTGAATGCTGCGCCCTTTTGGGGTGTAGTAGCGTGCGGTAGTGAGTTTAATGGCGCGGTTATTTGGTAAGGGCAAAATAGTTTGTACGGAGCCCTTGCCGAAAGTTTGTACGCCAACTATCAGCGCGCGTTTATGATCTTGAAGCGCACCAGCGACAATTTCAGATGCGGATGCTGACCCACTATTTACCAGGATGACGATCGGGACATTGTTAGCAAGCGTGTCCGGCGTTGCAGAATATTTGATCTCGGAGCCTTCGAGCCGACCCTGGGTATAGACTATGAGTCCTTCGTTGAGGAAGGTATTTGAGACATCTACCGCTGCCTGGAGCACTCCGCCGGGATTATTGCGAAGGTCAACAATGAGCCCTTTTAGTTTTGTGTTTTTCTCTATTAGTTTACTGATCGCTGAGGCTAGGTCTTTGCCAGTATTTACTTGGAATTGAGATATACGCAGGTAGCCGAAACCGGGTATAAGGGTTTTGTACCTAACGCTCCTGACTTTTATATTTGCTCGGGTTATCGCAATTTCTAGGGGCTCAGAGAGGTTTTCGCGAATGATGGTGAGCATTATTTTCGTGCCATTTTTTCCACGCATTTTTTTAATGGCTTCGGAGAGCGAGAGGCCTTTTACTGGGGTTTCGTTAAGCTTGATAATTAAGTCACCGGCCTTTATGCCTGCTTTGTGTGCAGGGGTATCATCGATGGGGGAAATGACTTTTACGAGACCATTTTCCATGCCGACCTCGATCCCTAAGCCACCAAACTCTCCGGAGGTATGTTCACGTAGGTTTTTAAATGCCTGTGGTTTTAAATAGGAAGAATGAGGATCGAGCTCGGATAGCATTCCTGTGATAGCGCTTTCAAGCAACTCCTTGTCGGAAATAGGTTCTACATAGGATTGTTTGATTCGATCAAGGACTTCGGTGAAGGCGCGCAGCTCCTCTAAAGGAAGGGCAGCTTTTTGAGGTACCTCGACGATTGATTCGGCAAAGGAAAATGGGCTACTGAGGCAGAGGATTAAGCCGATCCATTTCCAAGTAGGCCCGCAATTTAATTTTAATTGTTGCATTTCATTCTCCGAGCCAGCGTTGATCGCAAGGGGCTATGGGCGTACATTAAAAGAAAAGGTCATCAAAGTTGGTGGCGGACCTAGGGGTAGAGGTATTGCATATTAATGTTGGCACCAACGTGAGGGGTTGACGGGTCTATTCCTGTGTCGAATCTCAAAGTAAAGCGCATTTTCAAGTTCCCCGCCACTATTGCCAAGCGTTGCCACTTGCTCTCCGAGCTTCACCTTCTCGCCAGGGGTTTTTAATAAACTTTGATTGTGGCCATAAAGGCTCATGTAGCCGCCGCCATGGTCGATCATCAAAAGGTTACCAAAACCAGTTAGCCAGTCGGCATAGACGACGGTTCCTGGGTATATGGCATTGACGCGTTGCCCTTCATGCCCTCTTATGACCACGCCCTGCCATAAAAGTTGGCTATTGTCAGAGCGCTTTTGGTTGAAGTGTCTGATGATTTTTCCTTTGGTTGGCCATTTCAACTTGCCGCCCTGTTGAAGGAAGTGCCTGCCGTCTTTATTCTCGTCTTTGAGTTTTTGGTTGAGCTGAGCGATGAGGGCGCTAAGCTTGGACGCTTCATCGCGGCGCTTTTTTAACTTTTCTCCATCGGATTGAATATGTTTCTTTAATTTTGCTAAGGTTATCTTTCTTTGTTTTTGCTTCTGATCAAGGCTGGCTTTTTTCTCGGTAAGGTCTTGCTGCAGTTTGCTTAATTTTTGTTGGTCTTTGCTTAGTTGGTGCTGCTGGCCTTTGAGTTTGTGTTGGGTTTCTGAAATTTCAGCGTGCTTTTTATTGCGGGCTTTTTGGATTTGCTCTTGATAGTAGATGTTACGAGGTAGTGAAGATGGATCTTCCATATTGATAAATAGCTTCGTGGGGTTGGTGCTTCCATGACGATGAAGCTCCTGGAGCTCCTTGATCATTCTTTCTTTGCTGTTTTGGAGGGAGGTGTTCAGTTGTGAAACGTGCTCTATGAGTGTGGCTATGCGGTTCTTCTGAGAAGCTATCGCTTTTTGATTGCGGCGAATTTTGATTGCTATAGTCGAAATGTTTTTGTCGTGTTTTTTGAGGCTGTTTTGTAGCTGCTGGTAGTTGCTTTTGCTGGTTTTTATTTTGTTCAGCAGTGACCCAATGCCTGTTTTAATATTCTCTAGTTTTGTTTTTGTACTGGAAATCTCTCCTTTAGTGGTGTTTGCATGCGTAAAAAAAGGCAGTGAGAGCACTACACAAAGTAGCGCTAAGGATAGGGGGTGCTTTGATGTTGAAGGAAACATAGGCGTGGGGCTGTAAAAGCTACGGTATATATTCGATTAAACTATGACCACTCATCTCTTCAGGGACTCTTTCGTCCATCATGTGTAGGAGAGTTGGAGCAATATCTGAAAGGGAGCCGCCATCACTCAATGTAGCAGGGCTTCCTATGTGAATGAGAGGGACTGGGCCATTGGTATGAGAGGTGTGAGCTTGACCGGTTTGGCTGTCTGTCATTTTTTCTGCATTGCCGTGGTCTGCAGTAATGAGGCATTCCCCACCGCTGCGTACAATGGCGTGCTCTATGCGCTTTAAACATTCATCAAGGGCTTCAATGGCTTTTATTGCAGCATCATAATTCCCGGTGTGGCCGACCATGTCCCCATTGGCATAATTACAGATAATGAGGTCATGATGGCCTTGTTCAATGGCATCGATCAGTTGTTCGGTGACTTCCGGTGCACTCATTTGGGGCTGTAGGTCATAGGTGGCCACATCGGGCGACTTGATCAAAATGCGGTCTTCCCCATCAAAAGGTTGCTCTCTGCCCCCGCTAAAGAAGAAGGTGACGTGGGCATATTTCTCGGTTTCGGCTAGGCGCAGTTGCGTTTTGTTCGTTTTGGACAGGAATTCGCCGAGTACATTTTTGAGCGGGACGGGAGGGAATGCTACTTGTGCATCAATACTCTCTGCATATTGAGTGAGGGTGATAAAAGAGGAAAGCGCTGGTTTTTGCTTGCGCTCAAAAGAAGCGCTACCTTCAGTAAAAGCTTGGCTAAGTTCACGGCCACGGTCAGCGCGAAAATTAATAAATACAACGCCGTCTCCGTCTTGTACGGTGACGTCCTTCAGTGCTTCTTGCTCAGTTTTAATGAGGGTGGGCATTACAAACTCGTCGTTTTCATCTCGCTTGTAGGCAGCATCAAGAGCGCAAAGTGCATCATTGGCGCGATAGTCGGCGACGCCCTCTACAATTAAATCATAGGCAAGTTTGATGCGATCCCAGCGGTTATCACGGTCCATGGCATAATAACGCCCGACAATGGACGCGATATGGCCAATGCCCTCGGTTTTTAGTTGCCGGTCAATTTTGGCGAGGGAGGCTTCTGCGCTGCGCGGAGGGGTGTCTCTGCCGTCAAGAAAGGCGTGAAACATGACTTTTTTAGCACCACGGTTTTTTGCAAGCTTGATGGTGGCGTGGATGTGTTCATCGTGGCTATGGACGCCGCCAGGCGAGGCTAAGCCCATAATATGCAGGGTCTTATCTGCCTTTACTACATCGTCAATGCTATTGCATAGGGTCGGGTTTTTAAAGAAATCACCATCGGTGATGGATTTGGAAATACGGGTGAAGTTTTGGTAAACCACTCTGCCCGCACCAAGGTTCATATGGCCGACTTCGGAGTTTCCCATCTGCCCATCAGGCAAGCCTACGTGAGCGCCAGAAGTGTGGATTAAGGTATGAGGGCGGGTGTTCAGCAAGCTATCGAAAAAGGGGGTATTGGCATTTTGAATGGCGTTAGCGTTCTTTTCTTTTCTGTAACCAAAGCCGTCGAGAATGACAAGTACGTGGGGTTTGCGTTTTTTCAACTTTTTTCCTCTCAATCCTTCTAACAAGCGTACATTCTAACGTTAAAATGGGGAATCTGCTATTTTAGGGTGCGCGCTGGTGTATAATGGCCGACTTCAAATCAGCTAAGAATTCTTTCAAAATACGGCATTGATAGTGCTCTTCAGTTAAACAGGACCCAGTCATGGACCAGCTACTTGAGTTTGTTGATAACCACTGGATGCTATGTTCCGCATTCTTTGTGCTATTAAGTGTATTTATCCGGTATGAAATGTCTCGCGGTGGAAAAGGCGTTCACTGCCAAGAGGCCGTCAATCTCATTAATCACGAAAATGCTATTGTGCTAGATGTTCGTCCAACGAAAGAGTTCAATAAAGGGCATATTACGGATTCTATTAATATCCCCCACAATTTGCTGGCGGAGCGTTTTGTTGAGCTGGACAAGTACAAAGAACAGCCTATTATTCTGGTTTGTGCCCAAGGCCATACCACTGGCGCGTCGGGGCAACTTTTGCGTAAGCAGGGCTGGGAAAATCTGTATCGATTAACCGGCGGTATTACTGCATGGGAAGAGCAGCGTTTACCCTTAGCAAACTAGTGTAGGTATATTGTGACACCAGAAGTAATAATATATAGCAGTGATTATTGTGGTTTTTGCTTTCGAGCGCGACGTTTGCTGGAATCTAAACAGGCTAACATCACCGAGCTTTGTGTTGATGAGGACCATGGTCTACGTGAAAAAATGATGCGTAAAAGTGGCCAACGCACCGTTCCTCAAATCTGGATTGGCAAGCAGCATATCGGTGGCTGTGATGATTTATATCAACTGGACCAGTCGGGCAAACTAGATTTGCTATTGTATATTAGTAAATAGTCCCTACAATTCACTCACTTGGCTTGAACCTCCACTAAAGGAATAGATATGTCTGAACAGCAAGATCCAGCCGTTACCCCAAGCACGGGTAAATTTGCTCTGCAAAGAATTTATGTTAAAGATCTTTCGTTTGAATCCCCGGGTGCGCCTCAATGTTTTCGGGATGAGTGGAAGCCTGAGATCAAGCTGGACTTGAATACGGAAAATCGTCAGGTGGACGACAAGACAGTGGAAGTGACACTTCATATCACAATAACGGTAAAAAACCAGGATAAGGTGGCATTCCTCGTTGAAGTTCAGCAGGCAGGCTTGTTTTTGGCAGAGGGGTTTCCCCCTAGTCAGCTGCAATCATTGCTGGGTAGCTATTGTCCAACGGTTTTATTTCCCTATGCGCGCGAAACGGTTTCAGATGTAGTGAACCGTGGCAGCTTTCCTCAGTTGTTATTGGCACCAGTGAATTTCGATGCGTTGTTCGCCGAAGCGGTGAAGCGTCGAGCAGATGAGGCTCAGAAAGAAGCGGTTGATTCAACGACGCACTAGCAAACCTGCAAAGCCCCCAGCTAAAGCAAAACCTTGATGGGGCTTTGTACGTATTCCGTTCTGTCTTTTAATCTACCTTAAAATCCAGTTGGCGCCACGCCTCAAATGAAATGATCGCTGCGGCATTAGAAAGATTGAGGCTGCGGCTTTCGGCGCGCATCGGGATTCTGATTTTATTTTCTTCTGGAAAGTTTGCCAGTACTTCAGCGGGAAGACCGCGGCTTTCGGGGCCAAAAAGGAGCGTATCGCCGGCCTGATAGTTGGGTTGTGTGTAGTTGGTTTGCCCCTTGGTTGTGCAGGCAAATATTCGTTTGGGCTTTTCCAAAGTGTGTGCGAAACTTTCAAAGTCGTGGTGTTTTTTAACTTCTGCCCATTCGTGGTAGTCCAGACCGGCTCGCCGAAGCCGTTTGTCATCCAATGCGAAACCCAAGTGCCCGATGAGGTGCAGCTGGAAACCTGAGTTCGCACACAGCCGTATGAGGTTGCCGGTGTTGGGGGGGATTTCTGGTTCAAACAGTGCAATATTTAGCATGTGGCTAGGCTAGTTGTTTGAGGCTTATGCGCTGGGTTCATTTTCTTCATCAAAGTCCATCTCCAGTTCTTTTATTTTACGGGTGAGGGTGTTTCTGCCCCAGCCCAGCAGCTCTGCGGCATCTCGTCGACGCCCCAAGGTGTGCTTGAGAGCCGTTTCAATCATGATGCGCTCAAAGGTGGGGATAGCTCTATCTAGTAATTTTTCTTGCCCTATGCTCAACTGTTGCGTTGCCCAGTTTCGCAGGGCTTGTTCCCAGTTACTGCTGCTTTCCTTTATTTCGCTATTCTGAAGCAATTCGGGAGGCAGGTCGTCGATATGAATTTCTCGGCCAGAGGCCATTACTGTTGCCCAGCGACAAGCATTTTCCAGCTGTCGGACATTCCCGGCCCAAGGCAGCATGGACAGGTATTCTACTGTCTCTGCGCGCAAAACTTTAGGGTCAGTGCTGAGCTCTTCTGCGGCTTTGATTAGGAAGTGGTTGGCTAGCCGATGAATGTCTTCGCGTCGCTCGCAGAGCCGAGGGATATGTATGCGTATCACATTTAAGCGGTGAAACAGGTCTTCCCTGAAACGACCCTCTTTAACCAGGGCTTCTAAGTTTTGGTGAGTGGCCGCGATAATGCGGACATTGACATTGACGGGAGTGTGTCCGCCGACGCGATAAAAGTTCCCATCAGCCAGCACGCGTAGTAGGCGGGTCTGGGTATCTAGCGGCATATCACCAATTTCATCAAGGAAGAGAGTACCTTCATTGGCTTGTTCGAAACGTCCTGTGCGTTGGGCATTGGCGCCGGTGAATGCCCCCCTCTCATGACCAAAAAGCTCTGACTCAATGAGGTCCTTGGGGATGGCGGCCATATTTAGGGCAATAAATGGTTGTTCGCTACGCGGGCTATGGCGATGGAGTGCTGCTGCAACGAGTTCCTTGCCGGTGCCGGATTGCCCGTTAATTAAGACGGTGATATTGGATTGGGCTAATCGCCCAATGGCCCTAAATACCTCTTGCATGGCCGGCGCTTCACCAATAATTTCTGGTGTATCAGCCAGGCTGAAGTCCTGCTCTAGTTTGGAGATTTGCTCGTTGCGATAGGCTATGGCGCGGCTTACTAGGGCGATTGCTTCGTCGATATCGAAAGGTTTTGGTAAATACTCAAATGCGCCACCCTGGAACGAGGCAACTGCGCTATCTAGATCAGAGTGGGCGGTCATCACAATAACGGGTAGTTCAGGGTGATGCTGATGTATTCTGGAAAGTAGCTCTAGGCCATCTATGCCGGGCATACGAATGTCGGTGATAATGACATCGGGTTGTTGTTTTTCGAGCTTTTTGATAATGGTGTTGCCAGACTCGAAGGTGGTTGTTTTTAGGCCCTCTTGGGAAAGCGCCTTATCCAGCACCCACCGAATGGATTTGTCATCATCAATAATCCAGATACTGCTGTTGTTCATGTTAAAGCTCCAGGGGTAATGTGATTCTGAACCGGGTCAATTCTTCAGGTTCGCTTTCACATTCGATCAAACCGTTGTGTTGGTTAATAATGTTTTGTGCGATAGACAGGCCTAAGCCATTGCCGCTGGGGCGATTACTGACCATCGGCAAAAAAATGGATTCAATCAGGTCTTGGTCGATGCCAGGCCCATTATCTTCAATATCGATATTCAGGGCCAAGCGGAAACGTTTTCCTCCAAGGGAGGCTTGCCTTTTTATGCGAGTGCGAAACGTGATGGTTGGGTCAATTTGGTCAGGCTCTTCGGTTAAGGCTTGAAATGCATTGCGGGTAATATTAAGAACCGATTGAATCAATTGGTTTTTGTCAGCCGTTAACTCGGGGATGCTGATGTCGTAATCTGTTTCAAAGCGAAGCCCTTCGCCAGCTTCTACGAGGATGAGCTGCTGGACCCGCTCAAGGACTTCGTGGATGTTCACTTTTTCTCGTTTCGGCTCGGTGGGCGGGCCCAGGAGTTCGTCGACCAAGTGCCGCAGCCTGTCAGCTTCGTCAATAATAACATCGGTGTATTCGGTCAGAGAGTCATCGGGCAGTAGTCGGGCTAGCAGCTGAGCGGCCCCACGGATCCCGCCTAGTGGATTCTTGACCTCGTGAGCGATGCTCCGGATCAGGGTTTTATTGGTTTGTTGGTGGGAGGTGAACGCTTCTTCCTTGCTGATTTTCAGGAGGCGTTCTAGTGGTCGAAATTCAACCAAAAGCAATGGTGAGATAGATGGCTCAGTGAGCAAAGTGACGGAGTAATCAGTTTTAAATGCGGGTTTTCCGCTTACTTTGATCTCCGCTTCACGCCGAGTAAAAGGGCGTCCTGTGTTGAGGGTTTCTGCAAGAGCGCCCTCTGCTAGGAGACCGTGTAAAAATATTTCGTTGGCAGGTTTGCCTCTGAGCTGCTGCTCACTGGTCTTGAAAAGGTCTTCGCACGCGGGGTTTAAATAGGACACGCGCAATTGCTTATCGAGCAACAGAATTGCTGTCGAAAGGTTTTCCAATATTGTTTGGCAGGTGTTGGTTTCAGGCATGTTGTCTTACGGTTATTGAATGCATTGATGTTGCATAGCTAAGCAATAATTACGCCTACAGTGTGACCAAGGGTATTTAAAGGTGAATTGTACATCTTAATGAGGGGGAGTGCCGTCATCGGCCATCGTTCGGGAGGTATGACTTTGGCGGGTAATGATTTATAACTCTGAAGCAGAGGGTATTTGGCGGTTCTCATGGGCTTGCTAGCAGCTCAGTTTGAAACTTTCGAATGTCTCTGAAGGTGGAAAGTAATGGGCTTACTGCTGATCAGTGTTTTGTCTGCTGCGTTAAGGATAAAAGCTTGAAGAGTGTGGCTGCCACGATTGAGGTGAGGAAGAATGAGTAACTCGGAGTGGCCTCTGCGCATTTCTTTACCGTTGACCTTTAGTATGACGGTATCAGCGTTTGAGAGCACAGGAGTTATGGACAATGCGACAGAGACATCCCCTGAATTGCTGCGGGTTGTTTCTCCATCCCGAGGGAAGGTGATCATTAGGTTGGCATACTCTACTTCCATTGACTCTCCGTTTTTAGGTGAGGTTTTTTTCGAGAGATCAAGCTCGGGGGAAGGCGTTATGTGTATAAGTGGAATGGGGGGGAGGTCGAGCTCTTTGGCATTTTTTGCGGGAGAGTCGCTGTAGGTGATACTGCCATTTTTATCGATGGTTTTGTATAGAGCCGCTTGCGCACTGCTGAGCAAAAAAGGCAGGAGTATTATGGGTAGAATCTTATGTTTAAGGATTTTCATGCTTTTATTATGGCGCATGAATTGCGCATAGGAAAGAAATGTGAAAATAAAAAAGGCCTCCGAGGAGGCCCTTTTTATTAGATAAGCCGAAATTAGAGGCTGTAGTACATATCGAACTCAACAGGGTGAGTCGTACCGTTCAAGCGCTCCACTTCTTCGCGCTTGAGGGCAATAAAGCCATCAATCATGTCGTCTGTGAATACGCCGCCTTTGGTGAGGAAGCTACGATCTAGGTCTAAGCAGTTAAGCGCTTCTTCAAGGCTTGATGCAACGGTTGGAATCGCTAGAGCTTCTTCAGCAGGTAGGTCGTAAAGGTCTTTGTCTGCTGCATCACCAGGGTGGATTTTGTTCTGGATGCCATCAAGGCCAGCCATCAGCATGGCAGAGAATGCCAAGTATGGGTTAGCAGTGGGGTCAGGAAAGCGCACTTCAATACGGCGACCTTTAGGGCTGCTAACGTAAGGAATACGAATCGATGCAGAGCGGTTACGGGCCGAGTAGGCCAGCATAACAGGCGCTTCAAAGCCCGGCACTAAGCGCTTGTAGGAGTTAGTGGAGGCATTGGCGAAAGCATTAATGGCTTTAGCATGTTTGATGATACCGCCAATGTAGTAAAGGGCTTCGTTAGAAAGTCCTGAGTACTCGTCACCAGCGAAGATATTTTCGCCATCTTTGGAGATAGACTGGTGGCAATGCATGCCGCTTCCGTTGTCACCAACGAGAGGCTTAGGCATGAAAGTGGCTGTTTTTCCGTAGGCGTGCGCCACATTATGAACGCAGTACTTAAGGATCTGAACTTCATCAGCCTTGGTCACTAATGTATTGAATCTAACGCCGATTTCATTTTGGCAGGCAGTGCCTACTTCATGGTGATGCACTTCAATTTCAAGCCCCATGGACTCCATTGCGCCACACATTGCGCCACGTAGGTCGTGCGCGGAATCAACAGGAGGAACGGGGAAGTAGCCGCCTTTAACGCCTGGACGGTGTCCAGTGTTGCCGCCTTCGAAGGAGTGAGAGGAGGCCCATGATGCTTCTTCGGAATTAATGCTGTAGCTTGCACCGCTAATGTCGGCGTTCCATTTGACGTCATCAAAGACGAAGAACTCTGGCTCTGGGCCAAAGTAGCAAGTGTCACCGATACC
>JAHRVS010000036.1 GCA_019090565.1 Gammaproteobacteria bacterium | reverse complement strand
TCGGTGAAGCGCATGTCTATCCAGCGGACTTCATGTTCTTTGATCAAGCCTAAGGTCTTTTCAGACATAATGTTATCCTTTTTCTTCGGTCGTCGTGAGTGCTGAAAGGGGGCAAACTGAGCGCTGCTTTAACGTTTACCAAGCTGCAATCAGGCGTGGTTTTTATTTTGCACTGGCGAGTTTACGCTGAATTTTTGCTGACGCCTAGTTCAGAGTGATTGCAAGTTAGACGATTTAGTGGTCTAAAAAGAGGCATCTGTTTCAAACGGCGCTCAAAATGCACTGCAATAAGTTTTTGAGGGGTTTTTGCTTTGAATTGGTGCGCGCCGCACCACTTTGGCTCGCAAGATAATCGATTTATTCTTTGACCAAAATTGAAATAAGGATTTCTAACTCTTCTTCTTTGATTTCCAGTACCTCATGTCCGTTGATGCGGCACCAGGTTGGGATGTCTTGTTTTACACCCGGATCGGTGGAAATCACAAGCAGGGTGTCACCGGGCGAGAGGGTTTTAATGATGTTTTGTGTTTTGATCACGGGCATGGGGCAAAGCAGGCCGCGGGCATTAAGGACTTCGGTGAAACCGGCGTTCTCGCTCATATGTGCCACTCCGGATTTATGTCACTGGCAGTCATAGGGGTGACCGTCAGCGGCTTAACAACGCCATTTTGGTAGTGAATTTCGACGGTGGCTTCTGTGGCATCGCGGGCTTTGCAGAAGCGAGTTAGGATTCGTGCGCTGAGCAGCAGGTCTTCTTCAGTTGGGTTGCCGTCAATAAGGGTGAGTGGTCCTGCGTGGCTGGTGCAGACAAGGTGAGTGAATACCTTTCGATAGCCTTCAAGAAAGCGGTTTTCACCTTCTTCACGGCTGATGATCATTTTAAAGTTTTCTTTGGGCCGAAGGTGCCGGCCTACTTTTAGCAGCATAATATCATCGAGCTCGTAGTCTCGTTCGCCGCGCGCGCGCCAGAGGTCGGATAACTTGTCGGAATAGGATTTATCCGTTAGGAAGCAGCAACCCCCTGCAGGCTGAGCGTAGTCAACAAAGCCATATTTTTCGGCAAGGGCCATTTGAGGTTTTCTATTTCGGCCAGAAAAGTCGAAAAGCTCTTCCCTGTTTACCCAGCCTTCAAGCTCTGGCAGCGTGGGTGGAAGGTTCTTTGCGCACAAGGGACGTAGTAAACGATCGGTTGCGCCTGATTCGCGGGCAATTAGAGGCATGGTTTCTTTGCGTTGGGATTTGGGGCGTTGCCCGATCACTTCGCCGGTGATGATGAAGTCGAAACCGCCATCGTCGGCAAGGTCGCGCGCACGGTTGAGCATGAGCTGGGCTTGGTTGACCATAAAGACTTTGCAGTCGAGACAGGGGTTTAGGTTTTGGCCATAACCATGTTTGGGGTTGATGACGATGTCTTTGTATTCTTCGGAGATATCTTCGATGTGCATCTTAATGCCGAGGGTTTCCGCTACCCATAAGGCATTGTTACGCTTGTCTTTTTTGGAATCTTTTTTCCTGATGGCATGGGTGTGACCTTCTACGCAAAACCCGGTATAGAAGTTGACGGCCTCCACCTCTATGCCCTGCTCTTGAATGACCTTGACAGCGAGCATGGAGTCCAGCCCACCTGAAACCAAGGCGATTGCTTTGCGTTTTATTTTCACGGTGTTACCTACCCTTATATCTTACAGAATTCGACGGTTAATTTCTCAGCCGGCCATTTTAACCGAATTTTGGTCAGTACCGGCTATAATTTTTATGCGTCTTTTTGTAGCCATTGGGCCGCTTTTGTTGTGGGAATCTTGTGTTCAGGTATACTCCCGTCCCATATTTACTAGGGGTAATAAATTGTGATTGATAAGATACGCAATGTCGCCATCATTGCTCACGTTGACCATGGCAAAACCACATTGGTGGATAAGCTGTTGCAACAGTCAGGTACTCTCGGTGAGCGAGGGGACGTAGAAGAGCGAGTCATGGACTCCAATGACCTCGAGAAAGAGCGCGGCATTACCATTCTTTCAAAAAACACCGCAGTGAAATGGAACGATTACCGCATCAATATTGTGGATACACCAGGTCATGCTGACTTCGGTGGAGAGGTTGAGCGCGTACTATCGATGGTGGACTCGGTGTTGTTGTTAGTGGATGCCGTTGATGGCCCCATGCCTCAGACCCGCTTTGTTACGTCTAAAGCCTTTGCCCAAGGGTTGAAGCCCATTGTCGTAATTAACAAGATTGATCGACCCGGCGCACGCCCTGACTGGGTGGTTGACCAAGTTTTTGATCTATTTGATAATTTGGGGGCTACGGACGACCAGCTCGATTTCCCAATTATTTATGCTTCTGCATTGAATGGTATTGCGGGCCTTTCCCCTGATGATTTGAACGATGACATGGAGCCCTTGTTTCAGTCAATTGTTGACCATGTGGCGGCACCGGATGTCGATGTGGATGGTCCATTCCAGATGCAGGTTAGTTCTTTGGATTATTCCAGCTACGTAGGTGTAATTGGAATTGGTCGCGTTAGTCGAGGAAAAATTTCTACTAATACGCAGATAATCATAACAGACGGCAAAGGCAAGCCTCGTAATGGCCGTATCTTGCAAGTGATGGGTTACTTAGGGCTTGAGCGAGTTGAGGTGCCTGAGGCCTCGGCTGGCGATATTATCTGTATTACGGGCATTGAAGACCTGCATATCTCTGATACCT
>JAHRVS010000035.1 GCA_019090565.1 Gammaproteobacteria bacterium | reverse complement strand
CGAATAAATTCTTTGAGTATCGTTGCGATATGGGTAATCTCAGCATCGACAGTTCGTCTTGCTTCGATATATTTGTGATCAGTGCGGCGACCGAAAAGCAGGTAGCAGGGTAAACTAAGTAGCGGGAGGGTGATGAGGGCGATGGTCCATGCGATGGCACCTTGCGCAGTGCGCGCATGAAGGGTGGCATCGACGATGGCAACGAATGAAAGTAAATAGCCGAAGACAGGGAGTGTTTGAAAAAATATATCCATATTCAACCTGCGGTAGTGGTGCTGGGGGTGCGAGCTGTTGAGGCTGATGCCTTCCATTTTGAAAGCAGCCGATATGTTTATACCGGCTGTTTTACAGTATTACCCTAGAAACCGCAGTAGGATCACGAAAGCTCACGCATACTGCTGTTGCACCTAGAAAAATAGCTTATCACCAAATAAGGTGGCCACGAATTCCTATATTTTCCTGTGCACGGAAGTTGGATATGCGTCTTTTCCGCACCCTACTTCGGTTTTCAGGGTTATTGGCGGTTATTGATCAGGTCATTCACCACGCTGGGGTCGGCAAGTGTACTGGTGTCACCTAAGTTTTCCAGATCATTTGCAGCGATTTTACGTAAAATGCGGCGCATTATTTTACCTGAGCGGGTTTTGGGTAAACTGGGTGCCCATTGAATGGTATCGGGTTTGGCGATGGAGCCGATTTCTTGTTTGGTTTTTTCTATTAACTCCAAACGCAAAGCCTCCGAAGGCTCAACGTCATGCATGAGGGTGACATAGGCATATATGGCCTCCCCCTTGATGTCGTGTTTTACCCCGACTACTGCGGCCTCTGCAACGGCGTCATGCAGCACTAATGCGCTTTCAATTTCTGCTGTACCGAGACGGTGTCCAGATACATTTAATACATCATCGGTACGGCCTGTAATCCAATAGTCACCGTCTTTATCACGTCGCGCGGCATCGCCGGCTTCATAATAGCCGGGGAAATTACTGAAATAGGTGCTTATGCATCGCTGGTGGTCGCCATAGACGGTACGAATTTGCCCGGGCCAGGAAGATTTGATGGCAAGTAGGCCGGAGGTTTCACCTTCTAGCTCATTGCCTTGTTCGTCAAGCAGCGCGATGTCCACACCAAATAGAGGCTTGGCGGCTGAGCCGGGCTTGAGATTGGTGACACCGGGAAGTGGGGAAATCATGATGCCGCCAGTTTCGGTTTGCCACCAAGTGTCGACAATGGGGCAACGGCTTTCGCCGACGACGTTGTAGTACCATTCCCAAGCCTCAGGGTTAATGGGTTCTCCTACGCTGCCGAGAATGCGCAGGCTGGAGCGGCTGGTGCTTTTTACGGGCTCATCGCCAAGGCGCATTAATGCACGCAGGGCGGTAGGGGCCGTGTAAAAAATATTGACCTGATGCTTGTCTACGACCTCCCAGCAGCGGGATGCACTGGGGTAGTTGGGCACCCCTTCAAACATCAGTGTGGTGGCACCATTGGCAAGGGGGCCATAAACAATATAGGTGTGGCCAGTGACCCAGCCAACGTCAGCGGTGCACCAGTAGATATCGCCATCGTGGTAGTCGAACACGTACTTGTGGGTAAGTGCCGCTTGCACCATATAGCCACCCGTGGTGTGCATGACGCCTTTGGGTTTGCCCGTCGAGCCAGAGGTGTACAAAATGAACAAGGGGTCTTCTGCATCCATTTCTTCAGGGGGGCAATCTGAAGAAGCTTCGGCGACCAGCTTGTGGTACCAGCAGTCTCTATCGGGGTGCCAGTCGACCTCGGCACCAGTGCACTTTACGGTGATGGTGGTATGGACATTAGGGCAGCCGCTCAGGGCTTTTTCACAATTACTTTTGAGGGGGGAGGTTTTTCCGCCACGGCGTCCTTCGTCAGCGGTGATGAGAACGGTGCAATCAGCATTGAGAATGCGGTCTTTCAATGCTTCGGGTGAAAAGCCGCCAAATACGACAGAATGAATGGCGCCAATGCGGGCGCAAGCGAGCATGGCGTAGCTGGCCTCAGGAATCATGGGCATATAGAGGCAGACCCGGTCGCCCTTTTTGACCCCCCGGCTTTTTAGAGCATTGGCGAGTTTGCATACATGCTGATGCAGTTCGCGGTAGGTGATTTTTTCACTTTGGCCGTCGTCGGCTTCCCAAATAATGGCTACTTGGTCAGCGCGTGTTTCAAGGTGGCGGTCAATGCAGTTGTAGGAGGCATTGAGTTGCCCACCATCAAACCAGCGGGTTTCTGCTTTTCGGAAGTCGAACTGGCTAACCTGTTTCCAAGGTTTGAACCAGGTAATTAATTCATGGGCGCGCTCTGCCCAAAACGTGCTGGGGTCGCTGATAGATTGAGCGTACCAAGCTTCGTATTTTTGCTTGTCGATGTGAGCGGTGGCCTTGATGGTTTCCGGTACGGGGTGGTTCTTTGTTTCGTACATGGGTATAACTCCTCTGCCTTTAACGCGGATGTGAAAAAATACGATACTTAAAGGTATTCCCCTATGCTTCAAAAATCTCGTTTAATTCACTCTGATTTATAGTATTGGAATATGATAATTGAGCATCTGCTACATATTGCCAAGCATGGGTTTAGATAGCCCTAGGATTGGCCAGTCAGATGCTTTGAGAGGTTTTACTCAATCCCAACTCTTTATAAGGAGTGACTTTTTGGCAACCTGGTAGAGCTATTTGTTAAACTTTTACACCTCAACTTTATATCCCAGCGCCAGCTCGTCACCTGGCAAGCCGCGAATACCCCAATTCGCCTTTGGCGTCTCAAATATTGTGATTTCAATGTCTTGGGACGTAATGTCAGTCTGCTTGTTGATATTAGAGTATATGCCTTTTATGAGGTTTTTTTTTGCCTCAATGGATCTTCCCTCAAACATTGATATTTCAACAATTATATATTTTTCTGAGCGGTCACTCGGGTAGATAAATTCACTTGGTTCAAGGCTAATGAATCGATGGAACTTCTTCTCTGGTGGATATTCAAGCGCAGACATAACTGCGTCATGTATTGAGGCAGATATTGCTAATTTATTCTCATCGAGATTAGACTTTAATCCATATATTTTAATTTGAGCCACTTTTGGTCCTCGTGGAATTTAATAGCCTGTTAAGTGGGGGCTATTTCCGATTGGCTTCTTTAAAGCGCTTAATTAATTGATTGGTGGAGGGGTCGTAATGAGCGTCTTTGTCTGAGCTGGCGAGTGTTTGGTATATTTCATTGCTAATTTGTTTGCCCAGCTCTACGCCCCACTGGTCGAAAGCGTTGATGTCCCAGATAATACTTTGGGCATAGACTTTGTGCTCGTATAGCGCAATTAAGGCCCCTAGGCGCGCAGGTGAAAGCTCTTCCATGGTGAGGGTGTTGCTGGGACGGTTTCCAGGTATTACTTTATGGGGCGCCAATTTTTTGGCCGCATCACGGGAGAGCCCTTGCTGTAAGAGTTCTTCCGTGGCTTGCTCTAGCGTTTTACCTACCAGCATGGCGCGACTTTGACTAAGGCAATTGGCTATCAATATAGCATGGTGGTCACTGACGGGGTTATGGGTGGTCAGCGGGAAAATAAAATCTACGGGAATTAGCTGCGTGCCTTGGTGGAACAGTTGGTGGTAGGCATGTTGGCCATTGGTGCCTGCTCCGCCCCAGATGGCGCTGCCGGTGGCATAGTCAACGGGCGTACCGGTACTGTCTACACGCTTGCCGTTGCTTTCCATTTCGAGCTGTTGAAGGTATTCCGGCAATGAGCGCAAGTCATGGTCATAGGGGATGACAGCATGGCTGTTCGCTGCGAAAAAATTGTTGTACCAGATTTGAAGCATGGCTAAAAGGAAGGGCATGTTGTCGCGGGGTTTCGTGTTGAAGAAGTGCTGGTCCATTTCATGGGCGCCATCGAGCATGGCTTGAAAGTGCGTCATGCCCACTGCAATGGCAATGGGTAGTCCAATGGTCGACCACAGTGAGTAGCGCCCCCCTACCCAATCCCACATGGGGAAAACGTTGCTTTCTTTTATGCCAAATTCAATGGCCGCGGGTATATTGCTCGAGACTGCGACGAAATGTTTCTCGATGGCCGCTTCTAGCAGGGGGTTCTGGCACACCCACTTTCTTGCAGCGATGGCGTTGCAGAGAGTTTCTTTTGTGCTGAAAGATTTAGAGGCGATGATAAACAGGGTGGTTTCTGGGTTGAGATTTTCTAGTACCTCGGTGATTTCTGTGCCATCAATATTCGCGATAAAGTGACAGCGGACCGTTTTTTGCTGGTAGGGCGTTAGTGCTTCAACGACCATTTTAGGCCCGAGGTAGGAACCGCCAATGCCGATATTAACGACGTCGAGAATGGGTTTTCCGCTGCCGCCCAGCGTATTCCCCCTATGCAATGCATCGACGAATTCGGCCATTTGAACTTTAGCTTGTTGGATGCCTGCGGTAATGTCGACGTCATTGACATAAACAGAGGTGCCGTGAGCATCTCGTAGCGCGCCATGTAAAGCTGAGCGGTTTTCGGTGTGATTGACGGGGTTTCCTTGTCGTAGGGCCTGGCAGGCTGCCGTAAACCCTAGTTCTTCTGCAAGCGCGTCAAACAGCGCTAACGTTTTGTTGTCAACGAGGTTTTTTGAGTAGTCGAGAAAAAGCCCAGAGGCTTCAACGGACAGTTGTTCTGCTCGGCGCGGGTTGGCGGCAAATAGCTCTGACAAGGTCGTTCTGGATATCTCTTTTTGATGCTGCTGGAGTTTTTTCCAAGCGATTGCGCTAGATAAGCGAGGTGGCACAGGGGTGGCTCTCCTTGAAATTTTTCAGGCCTATTCTTGGCTTCTAATAAGTGGGGTTGCTGTTGGCTCTAGCATAACGCGGAACATGGGGTGCTTGGTAGCCCGAAATATTTGAACGGACCCTGATTTTTAGAGTGGAACTTTTGACGAAGCGAGAAGGCTGTACTACTTTTAAGGGCGCCTCTAGGAAGGTGCTTTTTTGTGGTAGCCCATGGTTACCTCTGGGCTTGAACCCTTGTGTATGCGGTAAAAGTTTTTCGGCACTGTGCATTAAGGGTTATATAATTAGGCGTGTTGTATTCAAATGGTATGCCTTCAAGGGCTAAGTATTTGGCGCAAATTGCTTGCGCAGACCTTGGTAGTAGGGAAGAAGGTAATAGGCAAGAAAAAGCACCACGCATAAAGAGTGGTGCTTGGGATGCACAATGGCAATCGCATTTATTCGAGTTTGGTGAGTTTAGCGAAAATGCATTGCGCGGCAGTCTTAACTGAGCCTTTAATAGGCGGGTACGTTATGCGACCTGTACGGGAATAGCGTTGCTAGATCGAGTAATTTCATTATCAGGACCAAGATAAATCAGCCTTGGTTTGAAATTAATCAGCTCAGCAGTGCTGTATTCGGCGTAGGCACAAATGATCACGCGGTCTCCCACGGTGGCCTTGTGTGCAGCAGCACCGTTAACAGAGATCATTCTGGAGCCACTTTCCCCCCGAATTGCATACGTTGTGAAGCGCTCACCGTTGTTTAGGTTGTATATTTGGATCTGCTCGTATTCTCGAATTCCAGCCATATCGAGCATATCACCATCAATGGCGCACGATCCCTCATACTCAAGTTCCGCGTGGG
>JAHRVS010000034.1 GCA_019090565.1 Gammaproteobacteria bacterium | reverse complement strand
CTGAAACCTCATTAACTGTACCAGGAATCCGCAATGTAATTGATCTTGGTACCGCCCGCATCAGTCGTTATAGCTACCGTTCTAAGGTGCAGCGCTTACCCGTTGAAGCCATCTCGCAGGCCAGCGCGAATCAACGAAAAGGGCGTTGTGGGCGGGTTTCTGAGGGAGTGTGTTTGCGTTTGTATAGCGAAGAGGATTTTTTATCTCGAAGTACATTCACCGACCCTGAAATTCTGAGAACTAATCTGGCGTCGGTGATCCTGCAAATGGAAAACCTGCGTTTAGGAAGAATGGAGCAATTCCCATTTATTGAAAAGCCGGATAATCGCTTTGTAAAGGACGGCTATCGTCTGCTGCAGGAGCTTGGGGCAATAGGCACAAAACAAACCCTGACAGGGATGGGGAAGCGCTTAGCCACATTGCCTGTCGACCCCCGCATTGCCCGTATGGTCTTGGCTGCAGATACCGAAGGTAGCTTGAGGGAGGTACTAATCATTGCCAGCGCCTTAAGCGCCCAAGATCCGAGAGACCGTCCCTTTGATCAGCGCCAGAAGGCGGATTTAGCCCACAAGCCTTTTCAGGATAAACGTTCTGACTTCATTACATTATTGACGATTTGGCAGGCCTATGAGGAACAACGGCAAATCTTAAGTCAGAACAAACTCCGAGCTTACTGCCGGGAGCATTTCCTAAACTACATGCGAATGAAAGAATGGCGTGAAGTGCATCATCAGTTACGTGTTGCGTGCAAGCAGCTGGGCATGAAAGAGCAGAAAACGGATGCCAGTTATGCAGCGATTCATAAGGCAATGATGGCAGGGTTATTGAGCCACTTAGGGCTCAAAGATAAGGATGGCGAATACCTGGGAGCGCGTAATTCGCGCTTTTCTATTTTCCCTGGTTCCCCCTTAGCGAAAAGTAAGCCGCAATGGATTATGGTGGCTGAGCTGGTAGAAACCAGCAAGCTTTTTGCTAGGCATGTGGCGATTGTCGAGCCTGAATGGGCCGAATCGTTAGCAGGGGATCTACTTAAGCACTCATACAGCGATCCTGTCTGGCGTAAGCGCCGCGGAGAGGTCATGGCGAAGCAGAAGACTAGCTTGTATGGCCTGGTTCTACAGGCCGAGCGTTATGTTTCCTACAGCGGTATTGATGCGCCTATCAGTAGGGAGCTGTTTCTTAGTGAAGGTTTAGTTAAGGAGGAGATTCATACTCAGGGTCAGTTCCTTGAAGCCAATGCTCGCTTGATGGTGGAGCTTGAACAGCTGGAAAATAAGGCCAGAAAAAGAGATATTTTGGTGGATGAGAGTGCTTTGTATGATTTTTACAATGCGCGAATTCCTCAGGATATTTGTTCTCAGTCGGGCTTTGAGAAATGGCGAAAAGCCATTGAAAAGAAAACACCAAAATTACTTTTTTTGTCGAAAGAGGATTTACTCAGGCGTGATGCGAATGAAGTGACTGCGGCACAATTTCCAAATATGCTTGCATGGCAAGACGTGCATTTTCCGCTGCGCTACAGTTTCTCACCGGGGAAAACAGGCGATGGCGTCACCGTATCTGTCCCACAGGAGTTACTAGGGCAGCTGCCATTAAAGCGCCTTGAGTGGTTGGTGCCTGGGATGTTGAGAGAGAAATGTATCGCGCTTCTTAAAGGCCTGCCTAAAAAGTGGCGTAGAAACTTCGTGCCAATTCCTGACTACGTCGATATTTGTCTTGAATCGCTGAAAGTGGGAGACTATTCGTTGTCTCAAAAGCTGACTGATGCATTGAAAAAGAAAAAGGGCATCACTATCCCGGACGAAGAATGGGAGGCGGTTCAGCTTGACGAGCAGCACTTGTTTAATATTGAAGTTGTCGATGCGCAGGGGGTTGTTCTGGCGCAAGGTCGAAATTTGGTGGCTTTGCGCGAAACTTTTTCTAGCCCTGTAAAAAATGAAATGGATAACCCCGTCAAGAAGACGGTTGAAATACAAGGCGCAACAACCTGGAATTTTGGCCAACAAAGTGAATGTGTCGAATCGGTTCACTCAGGGATTACTGTACGTCGCTATCCGGCGATCATCGATAAAAAAGACAGTGTAAATGTTGAATTGTGTGACAGCGAGCAAGAAGCGCAGCGCCTTTCCATTAGGGGCGTTATGCGGCTGTTGATCCTTAATCAAGCGCAGAGTATCAGGCAATTACGCAAAGAACTGGCAAAAAACAAAACATTGGTGATGGCTTATCGCGGGCTAGGTACTGAGCGAGAGTTACAAGATGCGCTCATTGAAGCATCGTGTATTCACGCTTTTAAAATTGGCAACGATAAGATTTTTTCGAAAGAAGACTTTGATGCGTTGTATGAACGAGGCCGGAGTTTATTATTCAATGAAGTCAAACAGCTTGAAAAGCAGGCAGAAGTTATCTTTTCTTTGTACCAAAATATTGAAAAGAAACTAAAAGGCAGGATTCCTTTGCTTTGGGCAAACTCTCTTACCGACGTTCGGGAGCAGCTTGATGCGCTTATTTACACGGGCTTCCTTGCAGAGGTGCCGTCGGTGCAGCTTAAAGAATATCCACGCTACTTACAGGCAATAATGAAACGCCTAGAGAAGTTGGATGGCAACATCCAACGTGATCGTGTGGCGACCCAAGAGTTTAAAAAGGTGTGGGAGCAGTATGCGAAGCGGGCTGATAAGCATCACAGAGAAGGGGTGCGTGATAGTGCACTAAGCCAATACCGGTGGATGTTAGAAGAATACCGTGTGTCGCTTTTTGCGCAAGAATTAAAAACAAAAGTACCGGTTTCGCCTAAACGCTTGAGAGCTTTATGGGAAGATATTTCAGTATAATAAATAGAGTCTCTTCAGAAAACCCATTATTTTCACAATAGTTGCGTTGCCGGTTAAAGCGCCTGTAAAACTGGCAAATACAGTATACCGTGTTCATACGCACTGTATTCGAATCCCCCTGTATAGCTTATACATTACGGCTCTGTGTGCAGAACCTCCTTGCTCTCACATGGGAGTCACTATCTTCAGGGGAGTCCAATACTGAAATATCTATGCTGGTTTTTTCTGTTCCATTTTTTGAGAAAATTTAAGCCGTCTTGAATTTTGAATAGTCAGTTTCGCCCGCAATAACGACCTTGTTTCGACCACGTCGCTTGGCTTCATAGAGAGCTAAATCTGCTTTTTTAAGCAAGTCTTCAATTCCGTAGATATCTATATCAGGGTAACAAGCCACGCCAATACTGGTGGTGATTTTTACGGACTGCCCGTCTACCTCAATTAAGTTATCCTCCAGGCGCTTTCTGATTCGAGACGCCACTTGAGTAGCGACATCAATGGTGGTGGCAGGCATAAGGATGGCGAACTCCTCTCCGCCGAGCCGACAGACTTCATCGTATTCACGGGCATTTTGTTTGAGTACCTTTGCGACTGCAATGAGAACCCTGTCTCCTGCATGGTGTCCGTAGGTATCGTTAATGCGCTTGAAAAAATCAAGGTCTAGCATGATGCACGCTAAGGCATCAGTGCGGCGATTGGCATTTTGAAATGCCAAGTTACTGCATTCAAGAAAATAAGTTCGATTGGAAAGCAAAGTAAGGCCGTCAGTATTGGATGCCTCTCTAAATGCGAGTTCCCGCCTTCTCCAAGCAGCAATTGTTTGGCTAGCAACAAAGGCGAGAATAAAGGTAGAAAACCCCATGATAAGCCTTGCTGCATGCCAGGGAGCCCAGGGTTGTCCATTCTCATAGGGAATATTCGCAAACAAAGCGCCGGCGGGAAAAACACCGCTTAAGTCGGAAATAGTTAAAAGTATAAAAAAGACGAAGGCAGAGCCAAAAGCAATTGACAAGGGTTTGGCGCGCTGCAGTGGTAGGGAAATAGTAAAGCCGAGCAACAGCAACAGCATACCATCTGAATAATAGGTGCCGACCAAATAGGTCGTTGATAGTGAGAAAATCACCCAAGACATCGCGACTAGGTACCACAGTGCATCAGCGCGAACTTGGGAGGCCCCTAATCTGAGTAGGCGTTTTCCTCGAGCGATGGCATGGCAAAGTATAAGAATATGAGCCACGCAGATCAGCAAAAATAGAGCGGTATAAGTTGAATTTAATATAGCGTGATTTTGGTTAGAAGCTTGCTCGATATAACCGTAGGCGACCGCTATAAAATATATAGTTGGCGCACAAATACTGATGTAGGCGAGGAACAGTGTTTTTTCAACTGGCGCAGTGTTGATTAAATCTCTTAGGGGTATTGAATCCCAGAGGTCCATTGCCTTCTGTTTTATATCTTCCTTGCTCATAGTCACTTTATAGCCAGTGCTCGGCTACCCTGATGGTGGGACATAACTGAGAAATCAATACAAAGTGGGCCTTAACGACACCTATAAAAATGCATTTTTCACGTGATTGATGGGGCATCGGTTTAGGTTTCCGAGGAGCCCGTGTGCATAAGCTTCGTGCGGGGCTCCTTCTCACACGAAAAT
>JAHRVS010000033.1 GCA_019090565.1 Gammaproteobacteria bacterium | reverse complement strand
TGTTTACGCTGCCTACGACCGCCTGTTGCGCGCCTACAACGGCGTGGATTTCGACGACCTGATTCTTCTACCCGTAAAGCTGTTTAGCGAACAACCCCATGTACTGGAAAAATGGCAAAATCGCATCCGCTATATGCTGGTGGATGAATACCAAGATACCAATACAGTGCAATACAAACTGGTCAAACAGCTCGCGGGCATTCGCCATGCATTGACGGTTGTCGGCGACGATGACCAATCCATTTATTCCTGGCGTGGTGCGCGACCAGAAAACCTTGCCGACCTTTCTACTGATTTCCCTACCTTGCGGGTTATTAAACTGGAACAAAATTACCGCTCGACGGGCATCATCCTCAATGCCGCCAATGCGGTGATCAGTAACAACCCCCACGTTTTTGAAAAAAAGCTGTGGAGTGAACTCGGCTACGGTGAAGCCATTCGCATTGTGGAGTGCAAAAATGAAGACATGGAGGCGGAGAAAATTGCCAGCGAGATTCTCAATCATCGCGTGCGCAACAGCACTGAGTTTTCCGATTACGCGGTGCTTTACCGAGGCAATTTTCAATCCCGGCTAATCGAAATGAAATTTCAGGCGATGCAAATCCCTTACAAGGTCAGCGGCGGCACTTCCTTTTTTAGTCGCGCAGAGATCAAAGACATCATGGCGTATTTACGTTTGGTGATTAACCCTGATGACGACAACGCCTTTCTACGCATTGTGAATGTACCGCGCAGAGAAATCGGTTCCAGCACGCTGGAGAAGCTCGGCGAATATTCCATTCAGCGAAATGTAAGTCTTTATTCAGCAGCCCATGAGCTAGGCCTCGAACAATTTCTTGATTCGCGCTCACTGGATCGACTACGCCGCTTTACCCACTGGCTCGATGGTGTCACCTATAATTCGGTAGAAAATGATCCGGTCAAAGCCATTCAAGAATTGATTAACGACATTGATTACGAAGCATGGCTACACGAACAAAACAGCAATGGGAAAGTGGCCGAACGAAAAATGCAAAATGTTTGGTCGCTGGTTGATTCCATCAAAAACATGATGAGTAAGGCAGAGGAAGAAGGCGAAGAGCCTGATTTAAAAGCGGTGATCAACAAACTCGTATTGCTAGATATTCTCGATCAGCAAGAAAAAGAAGACAACAGCGACCGTGTTCAGCTCATGACCTTGCACGCCGCCAAGGGGCTGGAGTACCCCCATGTATTTTTAATCGGCATCAATGAAGAGATTCTTCCCCACGCCACCAGTATTGAAGAGGATACGGTAGAGGAGGAGCGGCGTTTATTTTACGTGGGAATCACCCGCGCAAAACGCACGCTGTCAATTACCTTAGTGCAAGAGCGACGCCAATATGGAGAGAAGATGGACTGCACACCAAGCCGCTTTCTGGACGAACTTCCTCAGGAAGATTTGCGCTGGGAGGGCAGAGGTGAAACCAAGCCTCAAGAAGAGAAGGATGCTGTGGCGCATGCGCATTTAAGTAATATTCGAGATTTGCTGGGAGACTAGGGAATGCTGATTTCAGGGCAACTCTAAGAGTGGCGATTCTTATTTAAGCGCAAGGAAGCCCCATCGCATAGGCTGTATACGACACACTGCATACCAATTTCTCGACCTTAAGCTATGATGCCAGCACCTCGTAAAAAGTATATTTGAGAGCTGCATTGAATGTGGGCTAAAGGTGCGGCGCTAGCAGTTAGGCAGTCTTTTTTTGGCTTCGGCTGAATTGAAAACCCCGTAGCGCTGTCGAAACACGCTCGCACCCATGAGCAGTGCACTCACTAAAATTACTGCGCTCACACCATAATAAGCCGTGACCGATGTGTTCAATCCAACTAAAAAAAACTGGCTTACTACAATGAGCCCCAAGACAATTACCAGCGCGGCCTTGATGAACCATGCACTATTATGAGGATTTTTTAACCCTAACGAAAATATCACCACCAAGAACTCTGTTACACAAAAAAAACCTAACGGGGTCAAGCCAAAAATCGACAACAGAGCAGAAGCACTTAGCGCCAAAGGCAGGCCCCACACAACAGCCACCCAGAGGTCATTGATAGGACCAACAACTTTTCGCCTGGCTAGCCAAATATTGATACCGCTAGCACAGGTCCAGGTTAATGCTAAGCCCAGTAAACCATAAGCCACTTTTACCACAAACCCGCCGTAGTGGCCAAAATGCAAACGGTACAGTGAGTAAGCCACTTGTCTCCCCCCTTCGCCATCGGAGAACCCTTGCTTGTCAATAAATACGCCATCGGCTTGAAAGCGATAAATTTCGGAATAAATTAGACGCTGCGGCAATGTCGCGGCGATTTCAAAATATTGCTGATCAGTATCAATCTGATGAATCGCTAGATAAATGGGCTTCGCCTCTGACGCTAGATTTTTTAATTCGTTTAAGGCTTTTTCAAAATCCAAATTATGGCTAGATTCCCTTACCACTGGGTCATCCCCAAAAATTTTTGCTAGCAATGCATCGTTATCATTCCCATAAAATGCAAACCCGGATACCACACTAAATAACCCAATCAATCCGATAAATGCACCGCTCAACGCACTCATTAAATAGAATGGCAGCGCCCAAATGCTCAAACGGTTATGAATGTCTACTTGGGTTAAGACCGGGCGACCCAAGCGCCAATGGAATGCATTTTTAATGATATTGGGGTGAGCGAAAAACCCCGATATTATTAGACTACAAAGTAATACACCCAGCACCCCAACCAAAATAAAGCCCACATTTTCCGGCAAATGAAGTTGCATATGGAGCTTGGTCAGCATCGCCGTCCACGCCATTGCCGGCGATTCAGAGAGGCTTCCGTCACCATTCACAAACCACTCATGTTCTCCGTCTGAAACATGCATCCTTGGCATACTCGGAGTTGGAAGGACAAGCCAAATCGTTTTTGGGGGCTGCCTTACTTTTTTATGGAAATTCCTGATGGCCTGGTGGATTTGATCTGGAGAGTAGAAAAGGCTTTCGTTAATGTACGGTTGCTCCCAACGCTCGAACTCCTCAAAAAATACCGATAACGTACCCGTTAAGCAGGTTAGATAAAGCAAAGCTGCCGTACATACGCCCAAAGCTTTATGTGCATAATGGGCTTTTTTAATACTTTGAGTAGAAAATAATCGTAACATCATGACTGTAAGCACGCAGCTCTAAGGAAGTTCGCAAAAACCAAAAAAATACTAATGGCCCATAACAATAACAGTGTCGCTAGATTTAGCACGAGCTGGTTGGCCTCAGATAGGCCGATGCACTTATCTAGAATTAATACCAATAAGCTTGCGCTCGCAAAACTCGCCATAAATGCAAACGGACCGGCGAGTAACCCTGTAAATACAAAGGTCGCCCCACCGTTATGAGCAATCAACCCGCCCCCGCTTTCCCCCACTCGTAATTGGGGTTTGTTGGAACGGTGGTTCCCAGCAGTTTTCTTGCGGCTCTCTCGTCCCGCTATCACAAAACCCCAGGCAACAAATGGAACGACTAAAAACCAAGCACTAATACCGTATTCCCAGCCCACAGCTTGCTGCCAGAACCATAGGGCCGTAATCAATAGGCACCCAGCAATTAAATTAATCAACCGGCTTCGATGTGCTTGTTTCCATGAACGGTGGATCAACGTTAACCCCAGTAGCTGTAGGATAAGTGCGATAGATATCAATGAGTCATCCTGCTATATAAATTTACTTTATCTCTCTTGCTTTATTGCCCGCATCCAAACACCCGCCCTCTTATTTCCTCATTCAGCCTTTAGTTAGTGGCAGTTCAGTCAGGGGGGTGTACACAAGCAAGGAGAACCAAAATCAGGCAAAACAAATTTCCACCCTATTTCAACTGCGTTATAAATTCATAAACTTTTTAAATAAAAACAATTAATTATGATGATCTAACGAATTATTAGAGGAAACCCCTTGCGCCTTCCGTTAATTCTAGATGATAATGATTCGTATTACTACTTATATTGCCTTTAGCGGCTGGACATACATGCGACACAGAATAATCAGACACCCACTCCCTCTTCACCTTTATTTCTATCTTGGACTTTCGGCATCAATAACCTGCGCTGCGGACATTGCACACAGTAATACCGACCCGGCTATTTTGCCCGAATTGGTCATTACTGAGACCTATCGCAATACAGCAACAAAATCAGCCCTGGCGCCAGAAGAAACACCTCAAAGTATCTCGGTCATTGACAACGAAATGTTACAGATGCGAGATGTCGACTCAGTCAATGAAGCGCTACGTTATGTACCCGGCGTGACCACTGAGCTACGTGGCGGCGCGGTATCGCGCCTTGATCAATTTACTATCCGTGGATTTTCAAATTATCAGAATACTTATGATGGGATGCCGCTACTATTTAATGGCTGGAACTTACAACCTCAGGTAGATGCCCTTGCCGTGGAGCAAGTGGAAATTTTTAAAGGCCCCACATCATCGCTTTATGGCAGCATGCCTCCAGGCGGTTTTGTAAACCTAATCTCCAAGCAACCCTCGCGACACACTTATCACCAACTCAACCTGGCCATTGGTAGTAGTACACTGACTGAGATGAGCACTGAATCCCGCGGGATGATTTTATCGAGTGATTTGTCCTATAGCCTGGTGACGTTAGTTCGAAAACGCGACGGGCAGGCACTTACTTCAGAGGAGGAGCGCCAGGTTTTTGCGCCTTCCATCGACTGGCCTCTCAGTAATAACACCTTGATAAATTTCAATCTCTACTTTCAAAATGACCCCTCTGCAGGCATTTACAACTCCGTCCCTGCTGCAGGCAGCGTGCTAACCACCCCTTACGGTCAGCTTGAACCTGATTTTTACGCTGGCGATGCCAACTGGAATACCTATGAGCGCCGAGTTGCGCTGCCAGGCTACAAAGTAAATCACAATTTCAATAACGGCTGGATCCTCCTTCACCAAGCTCGCTACATGGATGCCAATGTCTATCAAGAAAATACCTACAGTGCCGGATTCTTGGGCGGCTATTACCCCTTATTGCCCAATGCTGATCAAATACTCGTGCGTCGGGCCTACCTCACAGATGAAACATCCACTGCCTGGACGGTGGACAACCAGCTTGCCGGCCAGGTTTTCACCGGTCAAATTGAGCACCACCTGCTTTTTGGCGTAGATACCCAGCAACTGGAATCACAAATTCGCTATGAAGACGGTGTTACTGTACCTATCAATTTATATATGCCTAACAATAACCTGGTTAACCCTGAAGCCCTTCCCGATGCATTTGCTGCCTCAGGCTACAGTTCTGACTTCACTCTAAAGTCAAAACAAACTGGGCTGTATTTTCAGGACCAGCTGCGCATCAACAACTGGGTAATGATCTTCGGCGGTCGATATGATCGGTATAACTACAAAGAATCAGGAAGAAAATACGGAGTCTCAGCCTCGAACGCCATTGATCAGGAAGAATTCTCTGGTAGAGCGGGAGTGCTGTATGAGGTTAACAATAGGTGGGCGCCTTATCTAAGCTATGCCCAAAGCTTCGAGCCCATAGGTGGTAGTGACCGTAATGGTAAAACCTTCGACCCGGCCTGGGCTGACCAATGGGAAGTCGGAACGAAATTCGTCTCAAACGACCAGCGCAAACAACTCACCGTTGCAGCATTCGAAATCACCAAGAGAAATGCCCTCACCCGTGACCCCAGCGGCGGCCCGACTGATCAGATTCAAGCAGGAGAGACCCAGTCACGCGGCATAGAGCTGGAGACGATGTTTGTGATCAGTGACGAATTAATGGGGACCTTCAATTACACTTGGATCGACGTAGAAGTCACCAAGGATAATTATGGCTTGCAAGGAAAAACCCCAATATGGATTGCCCGCAACACAGCAAATACTTGGCTGCAGTACGACCCTTTCGACGGTCTATTAGCCGAAGCCAGCTTGGGTGTAGGGGTGCGTTATATTGGAAAAACCCAAATGAATGCCTTGAATACGGACACAGTTCCCGCTTATACGCTGTTTGATCTCGCCGTGTCTCGGGAGATGGGGAGTGCCAATGTGCGGCTAACAGCCACCAACATTACAAACAAGCGCTATTACACCTGCTACGACAACAATAACTGCTGGTTTGGTTCACAGCGCAGCATCGAGCTGGGTCTAAATTACCCCTTTTGACCGGGTAAAAACAACCTCTCCGTAAGGCCCACCTACCAATAACGATCATTTTCCCCGTAATGAGCAGGATCAAACCACCATGCTGTTAACCCCCCCAAAAAACCTGACCTTAATTCCTGGTTGCGAAAACGACATCAGCCGTCGAGCGAATATTTTCAACCAACATAGCCTTGGCAGTTTCACCAGCGCCATTAAAAAAGGCACGGCGCTCATTAATAAGAAAATTAGCCAGGCAAAAGCTCCCTTTAGCGGAATATTTCCCGAAGAACTGAGCAAACAGTTTGCTGGGCTTGATTTAGATACACCACAAGACTCCCTCGATCATGCCTTGGCCGAGTTAGAAAGCTTATATCTCAATGATGCCGTGTATTTCCATCACCCTAAATATATGGCGCACCTCAACACCCCTGTTACCAATGTATCCATATTAGCGGAACTCATTCAAGCCGCTGTGAATACATCGGTGGATACTTGGGACCAAAGTGCTGGCGGGACGCTCATCGAACAATCCCTGGTTGACTGGACCCTGTCACGTATCGGGTACGAGACATCCAAAGGGGATGGCGTCTTTACCAGCGGCGGCACCCAATCTAATCTCATGGCACTTTTGTTAGCGCGCGATAATTACTGCCTTGAGCAACTCAATGGTCACAGCGTTCAACAACTGGGTTTACCCAAAGAAGCGCATAGATTTAGGATTTTCACGTCCCAGGCCAGCCACTTTAGTGTGCAAAAATCAGCATCTCTGTTGGGATTGGGTTTCAATTCAGTGATTTCGGTGCCCGTTGATCAGCATTTCCGCATGGATATTCACGCGTTGAAAGAAGCCATTAATCGATGCAAAAAAGAAGGGGGAATACCCTTGGCAGTCGTAGCCACCATGGGAACCACAGATTTCGGTAGCATCGACCCCATCGCCAGCATTGCCCCCCTCTGCGAAGCTGAAAATATGTGGCTACATGCAGATTCGGCCTATGGCTGCGGTTTATTGCTATCGAACAAGTATAGACATTATCTGCAGGGCCTGGCTCTGGCCGATTCGGTCACGGTGGATTACCACAAATCTTTTTTTCAACCGGTTGCTTGCAGCGCATTTTTTACAAAAAACAGCAACCACCTGCACTGCCTCACTTACCATGCCGACTACCTAAACCCCTTAAGTGAAAAACTCGCTGGAACACCAAACTTGGTCTGTAAAAGTCTGCAAACTACGCGTCGATTTGATGCACTAAAACTTTGGTTGACATTACGTACCGTTGGACCAAAAACACTGGGCGAGGCCTTTGATTCAGTCATCGACCTTGCTCAGAGTGTTTATCTTGCACACCACAAAGACACTCACCTTGAGTTTATTCACCCTCCACAGTTAAGCACCCTACTATTTCGCTACAAATCTAAAAACACCAATGGCCAACACCACACAGCGTCCCAAATTAATCAAATCAATAAAAAAATACGTCAACTTTTATCAAGGAATGCAGAAGCCCTTATTGCATCGACTACCGTAAACGGCGATAACTGGCTTAAATTCACATTCCTTAACCCTGCAACAAAGCTGAGTGATGTAGACGAGGTGCTTGCCAACATAAAAGCCCATGGCGCGTGTCTGTCAAAACGATTTGAGAAATTATCACAAACCGAATCACCTAATACATTTCTTTCAAGCTTCAATAACACCTAATTAACCATAACAAATCGGATTGAATTTATTTTGACAAACAACGAAGGTATTTACGACTTTATCGCTGTAGGTGTCGGCCCATTTAATTTAGGGCTAGCTGCTTTAACCTCGACATTGAGTGATGTCAACGGCCTTTTCCTCGAACAGCAAGGTGAATTCAATTGGCATCCTGGCCTAATGATTGAGGGCGTGCACCTACAAACCCCTTTTTTGTCTGACCTAGTGACCTTGGCTGACCCAACCCACCCTTTAAGTTTTCTAAACTATATAAAAAAACAAGGCCGTATATATTCATTTTACATACGAGAAGATTTTTTTCTACTCAGAGAAGAATACAACCGTTATTGCCAGTGGGCCGCCAAACAAATACCAAGCATTCTATGGAATCATCGAGTGGACACAATTAAATATCAGTCGACGCGTGAATGCTATGAAGTATTTATTACCGATACCCATAAAAATACCAGAATCTCATACCTCACAAAAAAACTCGTCCTCGGAACAGGGCCGCAGCCCAATTACCCCTCATGCTGCAAACAAGTTATAGCCAAGGCCGATCAAGCCTTCCATGCTACTGATTACTTGCCAAATAAAGCTGACCTCAAAAAAATGGATAGCATTACGATTGTGGGGAGCGGCCAAAGTGCGGCAGAAATATTTTACGATTTACTGCAAGATGTTGACAAGGAGCCTTACACGCTAAATTGGTCTACCAGCTCGCCACGATTTTACCCCCTGGAGTACAGTAAGCTTACACTGGAAATGACATCACCGGAATATGTCGATTATTTTCATGCATTACCCGAGCACAAGCGATTAACGCTAATACACCAGCAAAAAAACCTATACAAAGGAATAGATAGCACTCTCATTAATGCCATCTATGACTTACTCTACGCCAAACGTCTAATCATGGACACCAGTAATGAACAGCTAAAGGTGAATATCTTTTCAAACTGCCGATTGGAAAATGTCTTACCTGAACGGCAGCGACTAACGCTGGATTTTTATCACGCAGAGAAAAACGAGTCGTTTACAATTCGCACCCAAGGGCTAATTATGAGCACGGGTTTTCAATACCGTGAACCCAGTTTTCTAAGGCCCATTAGAAAGAGAATAAGATACACCAAAAGCAAACAGTTTGATGTGCAAAGAAATTACAGCATCGATAATTTCAACAATGAGATTTTTGTACAAAATGCCGAACTGAATAGCCATGGATTTGTGACCCCAGACTTGGGAATGGCTTGCTATCGAAACTCAAATATTATCAAAGAAATTACGGGCGTGGAACATTACCCCATCGAAGAACGCATCGCGTTCCAAGATTTTGGAATTCCACAACTAGCTCAAACGCTGGAAACCAACTCTGAACACCAACTCCGAACACCATTGAGAACACCACTGGGAACACAAAGGCACCTAGCATGAGGACCAATAAAAAACTTAGAAATGGGCTTGTTCTTTTAACCCTCGTTTCGGTAATAGCAGACTCCATGCTATTACCGTTTTATCCTCAGTTTTTTAGCGTGACATTTGATCAACACAGTCCTGAGCACGTCGGGGTTTATATCGCGGCGAGTTGCTTTACTGTGATGATCACTTTTCCGATATGGGCACGTATTGCAAAAAAGGTCAACGAACTCCACCTCTGGGTTTACACCCAGCTTATTTCTGGCCTCTTGGGAATCAGTTGCTTTTTTGTAGATTCACTTGTCTGGTTTTGGGTGTTATCACAAACCATGCTCATTTTTAAAGCCAGCTATTTGTTGATTTATCCGTTTGTAATGAGATTGGAAAAACAGGACGCACACCTCGGCGTGGCCAGCCTTTTTTCGGTACTCATGCATTTTGGGGCCATCAGCGGCGCAATTATTGGCGGCGCATTTTTGGAGCATTTTAACCCCCGTGGCGTGTACCTATTAATGTCTGGCACCGATGCAGCACAGGTAATCATGTGCTTGATTCTTATTAGAATCCATAACGTCCCCTTATTTCAATCGAGCGAGTCATTTCTGCTGGGTGAAGATGAAAGCAGCGATGAGGTACTGCAAACGAACACCTCGGCAGAATTTAAATCAGAAATCTCGCCGACAGTGGGCACCCAAAAAGGCACCCGTTTTTTATACCAGCTCAGCATTGTTTCTCTACTTTTTTATTGCAGTGCCTTTCTCATTCGCCCCTTCTTTTCGACTTACTGGCAAACCGTATCCGAAGTCAACAACATCGTAATCGCAGCACTGATTTACTCCATACCCGGCTGGGTCGCCATTATCGGGCTTTGGTTTAACCACCGCCGACAGGGAAATTGCAATCATTATCGAGTCATCCTCTCATCACTGTGCCTGGCTGCCATAGGTGTTTTACTACAGGGCGTTGAACACACCATCGCTATTATCGTAGGCCGGTGTATTTTTGGCTGGGCCTTATTTCAAATAACCGTTCGCCTGGAGGTAGTGATGTTCGAATTTAGCCATAAGGATAACTACGGTGTTGATTTTAGCAAAATCTATTTATTTCAGAATATCGGTATCTTAATTGCCTCAATCAGCGTTGGATCACTGGTATCAAATACGAATTCACAAGCCCCATTTATCGTTTCCTTTATCGGCTTCCTTGTCACTGCAGTCGTATTTACTGCATTTTTCAAAAAAACCATTTTCTTATCCCACTCATCTATAAAAGAGGTGCAATCGGCATGATCCCAACGACCCTATTCTCTACACAAGAGTCTCTCGGTACATTTTCATTTAGCAAGCTAGATCCAATCAACGATGCAAGCACCCTGCATGCCTGGGTAACCCTGCCCTACGCAAACTTCTGGCTAATGCAGAATTACACTGTAAAAGACGTAGAGAACTACTATGTTGATTTTAACAAAAAACTGAACAACCAGGCCTACTTGGGTTTTCTCGGCGATACACCTTGTTTCCTGATTGAAGTCTATGACCCGAAATTCGACCAAGTGGGTGAGAAATTCGAACATAAACCCGGTGATATTGGGTTGCACTTTTTGGTTGCACCTTGTGATGCACCCGTTTCTGGTTTCACTCTATCCATTATTGTGGCATTGATGAAATTTATTTTTAGTCGCAACGATATTCAGCGCATAGTGGTGGAACCAGATTCTCGAAATACTAAATTACTTGCACTGAATAAATATTTTAATTTAGAAATGCAGGAAATTCAGTTAAAAGAAAAAATGGCGCAACTGGCTTTCTTTACGCGCGCAAATTATGAAAACTTTATTGGCGAATAAACACCCAGCAGAGTTATTGTAGGCGAAATATATTTTTAACTAGAGGTGCCCTTAGGGCATGCGAGAATAAACCATGACAGACAAAGAAAAAAGCATCAACAACATCGCCATCCTTACTATGGACTGCCTATATTCCACCATCTATTTGAATGCGTTAATGACAACGCTTTCTGGTCGCGTAAAAGTTATTATGGTCTCGGACCGTATTGGTGAAAAATACGGGTCAGCACCAAAACAAGGGTTGGATCATTTCAGACAGTCAGGCTTTAAGTTTATCCTGTATCTTTTGGCCGTGCACGGGCTGCATAAACCTCTTTTTTTGATTGGCAATATTGTACGGCGGATACTAAATCGCCCCAGAATATTTCTTCTATCTGCGCTGGCCAAACACCATAATATCGAGTTCATGGTCGTCAAAGATATTAACTCAAAGCAGGTTAAAGAAAAACTGACTGAAATTAACCCTGATTTAATTATTTCAGCCTATTTTGACCAGATATTAGATAAAGACGTATTCGAAGCCGCGACCTATGGCACGATTAATTTTCATCCGGGGTATCTACCCGATAACCCTGGGCCGGCTCCCACCTTTTGGGCAATCGCAGAAAACCGGCCTGTGGGCTCCACTATCCACTTCATTGATTCTGGCATTGACACCGGGGATATCATCGTCAAACAGCAAGTAGCTCACAATGCGTCTAACAGCCATATTGGTCTGGAATATGCCATTTTCGCAACTGCCCACGAATTAACGATACAAGCCATTGAAATGGTACAAACCAATACCGCCGTCCCCCTCTCCCGTGAGGGAGAAAGGGTGTACCACTCCTACCCAGACGCCAACGCATTTATAAAGCTCGAGCAAGCGGGGAAATGCTACTTTAATCTTCGAGATTATGCCGCTTTTTTCACCTATGTACTGCCTCACGCCCCAAACCCCACACCCCCAATACACCTAAAAAGCGATCAAGCCGCCTGACGTCTAGAGCGCCCTCCCAAATACCTCCGTCTAACGAGCAATTAAAGGCAGCAAATGCGACTTACTCACCCATTTTCTATCCAAGATACACTTGGCACGTTCTCGATTCGAGAAATCGATCCACAACGGGATGCCATATTATTGCACGCATGGGTATGCTTACCCTACGCACACTATTGGTTGATGCAGGGCCTTGATGTCAGAGAAGTCGAGGAGTTCTACACCAATTTTAATCAACGAGACGGTTGCCAAGCTTACTTAGGGTTTCACAATAGTAGCCCTAGTTTTATAGTCGAACTTTACGACCCACACGCTGATGAGGTGGGGAAGTATTTTCTTTCTGAGCCCGGTGACATTGGCATGCACCTACTCGTAGCGCCCACAGAATTTCCGCGCCATGGCTTTACCCGCTCGGTATTTAACACCGTCATGAAGTTTATCTTCAGTCAGAGCAAGGTGAATCGTATCGTCGTCGAACCGGACCACCGCAATAAAAAGATCCATGCACTGAATATTCTGTTCGGTTTTCAGCACACGCAAAAAATCCAACTCAAAGACAAGGTTGCCTATTTGGGATTTTGCTCACGCAATCACTATAACAATGCAATTGGCCAACAGAAGTTAGCGCCAGCGCCTAGTCGGCATAGCCCTTTATTTGACCAGCCAGCATTAATTACTGCAGATTTGGACTCAGCAACCTGGGCCAAAGTAAATACCTCTCATATTGCCAAATGCCTCGCTGAATTGTGCCACGAGCGAGTTCTTCAACCCATTTTAATCGACGATAATAGTCAAACCCAGCGCTATCGCATTCATAGCGACCATGCCGACACTGTTTACGAATTCAGCGCCAAGATATTACCCCTAAATCATTGGCATATTCCCGCCTCATCCATTAACAAGGTCTGCAATGGAAATGATTCCGCCTTGGATTCGGTTCAGTTTATCTTGGAATTTGCGAAAACACTGGCACTGAGTAGCGCACAACTCCCTGTCTATATCGAAGAAATATCAGCCACACTTTATAGCAGCGCGTATAAGCACAATAAATCGAACCTGCTCGCGAAGGATCTGTGCATTGCTGATTTTCAAACGATAGAATCTTCGATGACTGAGGGGCACCCTTCCTTTATCGCAAACAATGGCCGTATCGGTTTTGATGCGGTAGATTTTCAGCGCTATACACCGGAGGCAGGCACCCCAATACGCCTGGTTTGGCTCGCTGTTCATCGTTCCCGTGCAGAGTTTTCGCACTGCTCAGATTTAAGCTACGAACAATTGATCGAGAGCGAGCTCGACATCACTACCCGCATTAAATTTGATGGCATTTTAGTCAACTTGGCCTTGTGCCCAAATAATTTTTTATTAATGCCGGTCCACCCATGGCAGTGGTTTAACAAGGTGTATCAGGCATTTGCCACCGACATCGCCAACCGACATATCGTGTGTTTAGGCTACAGCGGTGATAGTTATCAGGCCCAGCAATCCATTCGTACCTTTTTCAATATCAATAAGCCCGAAAAGTTTTACGTCAAAACGGCTTTATCCATTCTCAATATGGGGTTTACACGCGGTCTGTCTGCCGCCTACATGAAGGTGACGCCCGCCATTAATGACTGGCTACACAGCCTGATCGAAAAGGACGATTACCTTCAGAAAATTGGATTTTCAATCCTGCGAGAAATCGCGGCAATCGGATACAACCAAGTAAATTCTGGCAGAGTGCCTGCCGCCAATGACCCCACCAATAAAATGCTCGCGGCATTGTGGCGAGAAAGCCCTGTTGACAAAATCGCCCCTCACCAAAACCTAATGACCATGGCCGCCTTACTTCATATCGACAACCAAGGTGACGCCCTCTTACCCGCATTAATTGATGCCTCGCCCCTTGAAACAGAGCCATGGCTAACCGCCTACCTTCAGGCATATTTATCGCCGCTTCTACATTGTTACTTTAAACATAGCTTGGTATTTATGCCGCACGGTGAAAATGTTATTTTGATAATGGAAAATAGTGTTCCCATCCGAATTTTTATGAAAGATATCGGCGAAGAAATTTGCATTTTAAACAGTGCTCAAAACCTACCAAAAGAAGTATCGCGTATTGCCGCCGAGGTGCCAAAAGAGCAAGAGGTATTGGCATTTTTTACAGATATATTTGATGGCTTTTTTCGTTACCTCAGTGTCATTTTATTCGAACACAAAGACTTCGAACCGAATGCGTTTTGGAAGCTCGTTGCCGACTGCATTAAACACTACCAGCGCCAGCATCCTCAGTACAATGATAAATACCGCGAGCACGATCTATTCTCACCCCATTTTCAATTATCTTGTTTAAATCGATTGCAGTTACGAAACAATCAACAAATGATTGACTTGAGTAATCCCTCAAAAATGCTGCAATTTTCTGGCGAGATGATCAATCCCATTGCGGAATTTCGACACACTTAAAATATAGGAGGCCCTGCATGCCCAACAAACAAGCGCGTGTTTTTAGCATCGATTTGGCCCGGGGTGGGGCAGCATTTTTTCTCGTAGCAGTACACACTTTGTGGATGTACGGCAGTAGAGATGTGCAACTTAATTCTAGTTTTGGGCAAATCACTCATACCTTGGGCCAAGCCACTGCCTTTTTTCTACTAACCATGGGATTCTCTTTTGTAGTGACGCCCCACCAAAGCTTGGCGTATTCCCTCAAACGCGCAATCTCAATTATCTTTGCTGGTTATCTGTTAAACACGCTAAAGTTTATTGTCCCTATAAAAATATTTAACACCATGCCAGAAGAGTTCATCGCTGCATACGGCTGGCAATCACCCTTGGAATTCCACCAGCTGCGCTATCTATTTCTTACCGGCGATATTTTACAAATGACAGGCATCTCATTTGCCATTGTAGGGCTGGCCCGCTACTACGTTAAAGACAAATACACCATTCTGCTACTCGCATTTTTAGTTATCGGAATTTACCCATTTATTAAGGGTTTTCGACCCGGTGTACTCGGTCTTGATTACATTTGCGACCTATTATGGGGGAACCAATGGAATATTTACTTCCCTGTTTTACCTTGGATCTCAAATGTTTTTGTTGGCATGTTTATGGGAATGTATTTTCAGGATAAACAAAAAGGCGAAGCTGGCTTATACGAAAGCATGCTATTGGTAGGGCTTCCTTGCCTTACCGTGGGAGGGGGCCTGTGTTACTACGATTGGGAAACTCAGTTCAATGATTTTTTCCACCCAGGCCATGGGGGGGCAATGTTGGCTCTGGGGGCAAGTTTGTGTGGCTTTTATTTATTTGGCAAAACCATTTCAGCGACCCTTAGTGGCAACGAGAAATTTCGGCGTGCAATACTCTATCTCAGCTCACGGGTCACAACGATTTATATCGTACAGTGGACCCTGGTTTGTTGGGGCATGGGGATTATTGGCTATCAATCTTTAGGCACCTCCCAACTGGTGTTACTCATACCCATCATGATTTCACTCACGCTTGCCGTGGACTATGGCGTATTGCGATTTAGCCGGCTAATATCGAGCACGATGACACAGTTTAAAGAGATGACCGACTCACCCTCACCTTGACATTATTCAGCACGCTCACGCCAGAAACCCCATCAAAAGCCTGAGTCGATGTCAGAGTGTTAAAATTGGCATGGGGCAGGCCATCAGCCCCATGGCGGGTTGACCAGCCATGGGGCAGGCAAACCACTCCTCTCATGATTGAATGTTGCAAAGCCAGCACTGCGTGCACGCACTGATCGTCAACTTCCATCGTCACCCGCGCATCCGAAAGAAAACCCATTTTTTTTGCATCGTCCGGATGCATATAGAGCGTGTTAGCGG
>JAHRVS010000032.1 GCA_019090565.1 Gammaproteobacteria bacterium | reverse complement strand
TTTGTACGAACCTGCAATCAGTTTCTATTAATGATTTTATTATTGGCTTCAAACAAACGGTTTTGAAGCCTGCTGAAATCATTCAGTGGATAGAGATTCCGTTAACGCAGATCGATTCGTGTGCAGGGACGCGAGAGGTGCATGTTACATTCGATAAAGTCAGTCGCCGTGGTACCACGGATATTGCCGTAGTGAACTGCGCAGCCAGTTGGCAATTGGAAAATGAAATAGTTAAACGTGTCCTGCTTGTGGTGGGTGGTGCATCACCGATGCCTGTACGGCTGCCAACCATAGAAAAGGCGATGGTTGGCTTATGTGTTAACGATATTAATAACGGCGTGGAAAAAATATCACATTATTTGAATCAGTCTTTACAAGAATATTTGTCGCCAATATCTGATCAACGTGGTAGTGCTAGCTATCGACGATTATTGACCAATCAATTGGTATTAGCCCAATGGCACAACCTTGTTGAGCTTCACGGAGGCAATAATGACAGAGCGTGAAAGCTATCGCCATGTTACGGGGCGATCACACTATGTTGATGACCTTTCGGTTCCTGAGCATTGCTTGTTTGCTGCCGTGGTAAGCTCCCCCGTTGCAAATGGAACATTGTTGGCCATTGATAGCCAGCGAGCAAAATCACAACCAGGCGTGGTGTCGGTTATTTCCGCAAATGATATACCAGGAGATAATCAAATTGGTGAAATTGTCCCTGATGAACAGTTGCTGGCCGAAAAACAATTACGCTTTATCGGCAAGCCGGTAGCGTTAGTATTGGCAGAAAGCCCTTCGCAAGCACGCCATGGCGCATCGTGTGTGACCTTGTCTTATGAGGCCGCAGAACCAATATTGGATGTGCGCACGGCTTATCGGGCAGGCAGTACGTTTGGTGAACCGCGATGTTTTCAAAAAGGGGATACCGCGAGGGCATTTAACGATGCACCTTGGGTAGTAGAAGGGGATGTCGATACCCACGCCCAAGAGCACCTGTATTTTGAAACGCAAGCGGCGTTAGCATTGCCATCGGATGGCAATCGAATAAAATTATTTTGTGCCAGTCAAAGTCCTAGTGCGGTACAGAAATTTACCGCGCGAGTTCTAGGGCTGGCAATGAATGCGGTGGAAGTAGAAGTGCCCCGTTTGGGTGGTGCCTTTGGTGGTAAAGAAGAACAAGCGAAACCCTGGGCGCTAATGGCCGCATTGGGGGCGCATATTTCACAGCGGCCGGTAAAGTTAGTGCTAAATCGCCAAGAAGATATGCGCTGGACAGGCAAGCGTCACCCCTATAGCGCACATTATCGCTTGGCGGCGGATAAGCAGGGGCGTTTGCTTGGTTACGAAGTGAAGTTCCTGCAAGATGGTGGTGCAGTTGCAGACTTGTCCACTGCGATATTAGAGCGAACCTTATTTCACGCAACAAATGCTTATGCTATTCCTAATGTTACTGTGAATGCGCTTAGTTGTCGCACGCACCATCCTTCAAATACTGCTTTTCGCGGGTTTGGTGCGCCTCAAGCGATTTTTGCATTGGAAAGCGCTATTGACCATCTTGCACTTACAATGAAAATGCCTCGTTGGGAAATTCAGCATAAAAACCTACTAACACCGGGTTATACCTTTGATTATGGCATGACCGTAAAAACGGACGCATTACAACAGTGCTGGCAACGCCTATGGGACGACAAATGTTTAGCCCAGCGTTTTTCTGATATTGAAACGAAAAATAAAACCGCTGCTCGATATAAAAAGGCATTAGCGCTAACACCATTGTGTTTTGGTATTTCTTTTACTGCAACACATTTAAACCAAGCCAGTGTGAATGTAAATATATACACCGATGGCAGCATTGGTTTAGCAACGAGTGCGGTTGAAATGGGGCAGGGGGTAACAGAAAAAATGCGCGCTGTCGCCGCCCGAGTTTTTACGCTTTCTATCGATAAAATTCGAGTGGATTATACCAATAGCAGCAAAGCTGCCAATATGCCGCCCACTGCAGCAAGTGTAGGTGGTGACTTAAGTGGCATGGCCATCATGCATGCCTGTGAGAATTTGAAAAACCGATTGCGCCACTTTGCCGCCCAACGACTTAATACCAGCTATGAAAATACGCTATTGAAAGAAGGTGTATTTACCGGGGCTAAAACGTCAACATCGTTGATAGCGTGGGACACGCTGATCGGTGCAGCTTACCTAGAGCGCATAAACTTGTCGGAACGGTGCTTTTATGCAACGCCTGACCTTTATTTTGATAGGGTCAAAGAGCAAGGCAATCCTTTTTCTTATCATGTTTATGGTGTTAGTGCGATTGAGTGCACGCTCGACAGCCTTCTTGGTGTGTATAAAATTGATCATATCGATGTGGTGTATGACTTGGGTGAGTCGCTTGATCCTATGATTGACCAAGGGCAAATGGAAGGTGGCTTGGTGCAGGGTGTTGGTTATGCAACCATGGAGGAAATAGTGTGGGATGATAACGGCGTACTGCTTACGGATAGTTTTGCGACCTACAAAATCCCTGACTTATTACATTCACCAGAAATTTCGGTTGAATTTGTAGCCTCAAAAAGTAATCCCCACGGACCTTTTAGCGCCAAGGCTATTGGTGAACCACCATTTTTATTGGGTTTGGGGGCTTACTTTGCGGTGACCGACGCCATTCGTTCTCATACTGGTGAGGCATCGATTAATTATCAATTACCCATAAGCCCTGAGCGCGTATTGCTAGCCCTCTATCCTGATTTTCAAACAGAGCCAGCTGTTGATCCCCTTTAGTAAAATCTATCAACGCAAAGATATTGTCACCGGCATGCTGATTTATGGTGTGGGAGATACAATCGCTGCACTGCTGTCAGGAGAGTTTTTTTTACTGAGAACGCTTGGGATGAGTGTCGTAGGTGCATTGATTTATGGTGCTGAAATTCCCCACTATTTTCGATGGGTAGATAAGAGAACTCAAGACCATAAAGATCAGAAAGAACACCTGAAAAGCAGTGAGAGAAAGCGTAAAAATTTCCCTTTGTTACGACAGCCTTGGAAGCGTGCGCTGCGCCGAACCTTGCTGGCGATGCTCTATTTTAACCCTCTCTGGGTAATGCGTCATTTGGTGTTTATTGCGCTGTTTAGTGGCGTCGCTGATTCTATCTCTCTTTCGTTATTTTATGTCGCATTGCATAGTTTTTTGATTGCGATACCGATAACCGCTACTGCCAACCTATTCATTCAGAATATTATCCCGCTAACGTACCGCTTTATGGCAAGCGCTGTTTTCTCCTGCAGCATGGCCATCTATTATCCACTGATGTCGTCTTTTTAAGGGTATTGGAAATACCATAAACCTGTTTCTTCACTCTTTTCGAGAAATCGTTCAACAAATATTTCGAGAAAGGTGCCGAGGCTACTTTGTTTAGCTTTAGTAAGACCAAGGGCCGCAAGTCGCATTGACATCAGCTTTAAACAAAATCCTACTGTGTTAGTACGCAGAACAATAAGTCCTTTCAAGCCTAATTAAGCTTAAACAATATTTATAATGCCTTTTATGCGTTTCTAATAACAACTCTAGACATCCATAGTGCAACTACTTTTAGTTAGAGTGCTAGCATCAGTATTTTCTATATATTGTGAATATTTCTTATGAACATCAAAAACGATAATAGTGAAGTAGAGCCCATCACTTCTATTTGTTTTGATAAACGGAAAAATAACAAGAATGCGGGAAAACACCCGATTATGTTGAAGCCGGATTAAAAACCAAACTTAACCATACAGTTTCTTAGAAGCGCCCTTCCCTTTAATCCACCCCACAGGCTCTTCCCCACTCCCTTGCTCTGAGCGCTGAGCATTTTTCCTTTCCCTGAATTGCTCAAGAGAAGAAAGCGTGCCCGCTGCATCAAAAAAGTGTTTTTGAAAGCGAGAAACGGAATCAATCCAATTCTCAGGCTGGATGCCTAAACGTTGCAAAATGGGTGGTAATTGGCTATCGATGGCGCCCCGTTTATCTTCTCGCAGAGTGCGCCCCGTCCAATCCACTAACTCAAAATAATCCTGCCGTGTAAATGGAATGCCTTCCGATAACGGGGCAAAACAACTGCCGTTTAGGGGTTTGAGGCGTGCTTGTTTGAGACTGGAATCTCGCTGATTGATCACATTCTTTTTGAATATCCGAACCAGATTTTTTTGTTGTCCAGAGGGACGGCGAACGCGTTTCGCATGATCGAATAATCGCTCTTGAATCGAGGTGAAATCCGACTCTTCTGGTGTCGGCGCCATCTTAGCGCGAATGGGGTTTAAATCCACATACGCCATGCAGGAGAGCAAAGCCTTTTCATCCAGCAGTGCTTGGCTTTTAAAACGCCCTTCCCAGAAGCGGCCTGTGCAGCCGTCTTCCTTATTGGCCATACGCGCAACCGTTTCATTTAAACAGCGCATAAACCAGGAAATATCCGCTAACTGCTCACGCCATTCCTCAATTTTTTCTTCGTAAGTTTTACGAACAACCTCGCTGTCTGCGGCAGCTAAAAGTGTTTGCAACT
>JAHRVS010000031.1 GCA_019090565.1 Gammaproteobacteria bacterium | reverse complement strand
TTTAAATTCCAGTTACTTTCACAATAAGCCATGGCAATATCAATATAGTGGAAATATAAGTTAAGACTCTTGCCCAGCGGCTGCTTACAGGGTAACTGCTTCTCATTTCTTTATAAAATGGCCAGAATTGTGTCACGCCTCTAAACCTACCTAACCTTGTTTCTGAAAAATGGAGAACATGTATGGTAATAAAAAGCCAAATAAAACCAGACAGTAATGATGCTGCAGCGATGCGCTCGAATATATTTTCCATATCTACCATCAAGAAACATAACGCTCGCAACACCGGGAAAATTGGAGCGCAGCGTAAATTTGATCCGCGTGATTGCGCTTGTTAAATCATTGCGATACTTGCCATAAAAAATAAAAATCATTTTTTCTGGCCTCCTGCTTTTCTTTGAGGGTCTTGTTGTACTCCATTAGTGTTCCTGCTACTGCTGTGGCTCCCCCAATTGCAGTTACGATTTCGCCGATGTTAGCTGGGAGCAAACCTTCGTAAAGTCCAAATGAAGCAGTGGCTGTGCCAAATAACAATTTCTGTGCAATGCCTTCTCGTGCGTTTGACTTCCAGTCTTTTACCTTTTTTTCAATTAAGTTTATTTCAGGTAAGAGTTGATCTCGAAATATTTTTGACACCTCTACTTCACCCCATGAAGACGACTCTTGCATGAATTTATTCAATTTATCACGGTATACAGCAAATGCTTCTTCCTCACTCAATCGTAAGTCCAAAATTGCAGAAGGATCTTTTGAGTATATGGCGGGAAGATAGTGCTCTAGTGATTTTTCAAAAACATCAGAATTTGCAGCATAGACCTTGTTGTTGATTTTGGAGGCCACCTTCATATGAGTCTTGTTATCACATAAATAAGAAGTTCCATTTAATGCGGAGTGCCACTCCTGAGTAGACAGATCGTTCACAATTGGGCCGATTATTTGATCTAGAATTCTACTTTCTTCTATTTCATCTGGGTTAAGGATGTATGGGCCTTCTTTTTTCATAAAAAGAGTGAATACATCTGGTATTGGCTCATAAGCATGAAGATATACCGTTCCATGCTCAATAATATCTTCAGGGCCAGCAATCTCGAAAAATGGCTTTGATTTATTACCACCAGAGAAATCGAATGTAACCTTACACTTTACCTTTAAGTAGGCATCGAGAGCCTGTACTAATTTTTCTTGTTTTCTTCCTATGGATTCAGCAATAGGTTTTCCAATTTCGCTGGAATGTTGCTCACAGAAATTTACATTAACGGTTGCGTACTTAATGATACCTTTTTCGATAAGAGGCCTAAGATAGAAGTAATTTTGGATTCCGGCCAAAATTTCTTGGCGTTCAAATTCACGAATTGATTGGTTTCCTCGCAATAGAATATTTTCAAATGGATTCTGTATATAGACCTCATCTGCATAAAGTGCTGAAAAAGAAGCTAACTGATTCAATCTTTTCTTTCTGCATTCAGGTGCTGAGCAAGGGTGTGCCCCTCCACTTAGTGAAGAATTTGCAATAAAGGAAAAGTTCTCATTAGGTAAGTCGCTGCTATGGAAGTGATGTTTCGAGATTAATGCCATAACCTCTGAAAATTCATAAATATATTCTTCAGGGCTATTAAAGACAGCGTCTTCAATGTCTCCTTCACTCCATAAGGCTATCGCCTCATCAGTTTCCTTGATAAATTCCATGAACTCTCCAGAGATTTAACGCCGCTATAACCAGTTTTATAAAGTGTTGGCCATCTTTTTGGCCGACGTTTTATAGAATCTGAGTTCATGGCATTGTTATGTGGGTTACTACAAAGACAATTTAACTTCTTTCAACAAAGCTATTAATTTTGCGAGCTCTTCTTTTGTAAATGCAAAATCATTCTTTAATGTAATAAAGAATGTCACGTGCTCACCATTAACAAGTTGCGTACCTGTCCTCCAGCGACCATTACCTAGACTCATCATTTTTTGCTTTGAACTTTCTCCCTCGTACTCAAGCTGAATCACAAGATAATCTATCAGCTCACTAATATTTTCCTCTTGGATATGTAAATAGTCTGAATATTTACTTCCTGACATCCGTTTTTCTAGTATTAGGATAGATTTAGAATCTCCACCAACTCGAACTTTTTTAAATACTTCTGCACAGCAATCAAACCCTCCTTGTTGCTGAGAGATTAGCGCCTTTATGCCTGCAGGTTCAGGTGGCGAATAAGTTCCACCGCTTGTCCCAGATCCTGCTGCACAACCCACCAATAACGACAGCGAAAGCGCCACCGTAAACATACCTTTTTTCATCAAACTACCTCAATTTCATATTCATATTCACATAACGTCGTGCTAATGGGCAGCCGAAGCAACGCGTAGGCTGTCCCGTGGAGGCCACGTTTTTGTGGCCGGAACGAAATTGAGCACCTTGTTATGTATTTTTCTCTTTTTCATTATAGAATTTTTCCGCTATCGCATCGGCTTTTTGAAAATCTTCGAGACTATCGAAGATTGTATATTTTCTAACATGCTCCCAATCTAGTGCGGCTACTTTCCCAGAATCCCATCCTGATTCGCTAGCGTTTTCGGGCACAGTACCAATAATCATTAATTTCCCGCCTTGATATTCAAAGCGAGGATCAAATAAATCGTGGCCGTACCGAGACCCAGCCATTCTCAGTGATATACATTTTCCAGAAAAGTCTGGTAGTGATTCTTTATTCATTTATATCTCTTGTTTTAGACACATAACGCCTTGCTCATTTGCGCAGCGGTTGTAGTGGATTTTTGTGCAACAATGAGCGCAGCGAATGCACAAAAAGGAACGTAGACCGCTGCGTCAAATGGAGCAAATTGTTAGGTTTTTAGGAGCCTACGCCATTTGTACGACCCATATATTTTTCCAACAAGTGCGCAAGGCACAAGCATAATAAAAACTAATTGTTCTAACTCTGGCGCATATTTCGATGCTAATACTATAGGCGTTGCTACCAAGGCAATAAATAGCGGAAACCAAAGTACTATGCCGACAGTAAATATAACTTTATCAATTCCTCGAATATTTTGAGTTGGCCTAGCCAGAAACAGAATGAATCTATTTGTTGTATTCGGCCTACGTCCCGCCAATACATCCTTATGCGAACTAAGCGAAAACCCAAGAATCACACCAAGTAACATATACAAGATCCCTGACACTAGAACGATTGCTATATTCATGGGTGAAACCTAACGCCGCAAACAGCGGGGGAGGTACAGAATCCGCTGCTTTGCCTTGTTATGCATTACTTTTCTCGGGTTTAATTGTGGATTTAATGCTTTGAGTAACTGTGGCGATTAGAGCTCCGAGAGCGATTTTTGCAAAATCATAAAGCAGAGCCGCTGAATCAGTTAGCGAAGTATGCTTAGCCTTTGTAAACTCAACAGCCAATTGATCCATTTGCTCATTGACCTTTGGCTCTGGAAAAGGAATCTGCGAAGCCCAAGTATCCAGCAATAGGCCCCCACCGAAAAATGCGAACACCATGATTGCAAGCAATCTAAACTGCCACGGTGAATCTTCTACGAACGCTTTTGTAAGAATTTCGTTAACTTTTGCCATACTAGATTTCTCTATGATGCATAACGCTCACATAAAAGGCGGAGCGTCAGCGACGTCCAGCGCAACGTAGTGGAGCGATTTTTGATGTGCTTGTTAAAAGGCATTAGCTCTC
>JAHRVS010000030.1 GCA_019090565.1 Gammaproteobacteria bacterium | reverse complement strand
GTGTGAGTAAAGCAAATATTTTTCATCACTTCGAAAACAAGGAGGCGCTTTACATCGCAGTCCTTCAACAAGCGAGCAAGGAAATGTCAGCGGTTCTCGATGACGTTCGGAACCCTGAAAGCACCACTGAGGAACAAATAAGGCAGTACTCAGCTCAGCACTTAATGAACCTGTTTAAAAATAGAAATGTAACCCGCCTTATCTTACGTGAAATGCAAAATGATGCAGGTCAACACAACGTCAATATGGCCCGCGACGTACTCGGTGAAAATTTTTCCCGATTTGTGAGCCTGATAGAAGTCGCACAATCCGAAAACAAAATCAAAGACAACATCCCTGCCTCAGTCATCGCTATGAGCCTTGTAGCAGGAAACGTTTTTTATTTCCAAGTACACAAATTACTGGATCAATTTCCCGAATTAGATGGAATCGAGCTACCGCAAAATTACAGCTCAGCATTTACTGACATACTACTTAATGGAGTGTTAAATAACTAAATCCAAGTGAACGAATCGCCATACCCTAAACATAAGGGCGACTCTAAAAATAATGTTTTTTGTAAGAGCAAGTAAACGGCTCTCATACTCACCCTACAAAATTGATTGAAGATTAACGAATATTTTTCAAAGGAGCATTTTGAATGTTAAATAAAAACAAATTAAGGAATATAGCAACTACGTCAGTGATTGGCATCACCCTGATCGCCACGAGCGCATGCAGTGACAAAAAAGACGAAACCGCAAAGGTTAAAAAGCCACAGGTTAGTATTATTACCACTGCAACGGCTACGCAAGAAAATATGCAGAGAGTGGTCACCTCAATTGGTGTTATAAATAGCATCAGCGCACCCACAATTTCAGCCCAATCTGGGGGCACTGTTTCTCATTTACATAAAGACATAGGGCAGTTTGTAAGCAAAAACGAAGTCATTGCCGTTATAAATTCGGATATTGCGAAACTCAGCGTGAAAGAAGCAGAGGCCGCAGTAAAACGGCTCAATGCCTTGCTGCAGAATCAAGAGAAATCCTTAGTTCGCAATAAAAAACTGCTAAAAAAGGGCTTTATATCCAGCGCACGCTTTGAGGACATTGAGTCTCAGCTTAAGGCCACCCGCGAGCAGTACGCCCAGGCCCAAGCCGGACTTGGTAAAGCCTATGACCACTTGGATAAAACCAGCATTCGCTCTCCGGTAGCCGGAAATATCATTCAACGTTATATTTCCGTTGGCGACTTTGTAAACCCAGGAAAGCCTGTGTTTAAAATCAGTAACTCTGATAAATTCCAGGTAATTCTACTCTTCCCTGAAACCACTAGCCGCTATTTCAAAAAGGGACTCAGCGTGGAACTTTCCTCTCCAGCGACACCGGGCGTGATTGCCAACGGACAAATCACAGATATCGTCTCTATGATTGACACGACTAATCGATCCATTCGAATCATTGTAGATGTAAATAATCCCGGCGGCTGGTACCCCGGTGCCTCAGTAGTGGGCAATGTGGTATTAGAAGAAAAACCCACTGCGATTACCGTACCGCAGCAATCTGTTATTTTACGGCCTGCTGGAAAAGTGGTGTACGTTGTAGTCGGTGACTTGGTAAAACAGCGCATTATTGAAACAGGAATGCAAAAGTTAGATCGCGTTGAAATTATCAGTGGGCTTCAAGCCGGTGAAGTTATTGCTAAAGATGGTGCGCCTTTTCTAACTGACAACACGGCCATCAGTATTCAGGAGGCGAATTAAAATGATTCTTGCTGAAGTATCTATAAAACGACATGTGCTGACGTTTATGATATCGGGGGCAATCATGCTCTTTGGTATTGTTTCTGCATCTCGCATAAGCGTCGATCGATTCCCATCCATTGACTTCCCCATGATTACGGTGAACACCATTATGGTTGGGGCCAGCCCTGAGATTATCGATTCAAGCATCACGACCATTCTTGAATCCAGTATCAATACCGTGCCAGGTATCGATGTATTGCGCTCTAGTTCTTCACCTAGCGTCTCCACATTGATTATTAAATTTGACTTAGAGAAAGACATTGACGTCGCCTACAGCGAAGTCCAGAGCAAAATAAACCAAGTTTTAAACAAACTCCCCAGTGACGCAAAACCCCCCATTATTGCAAAAGCTGATTTCGGGGCCGCCCCTATTTTATGGCTTGCGCTAGAGGGAGACAGAACTCTCCAGCAGCTTAATCAGTACGCCAAAAATACCCTGAAAAAACGCCTTGAAAATATTAACGGTGTCGGTAAAGTCGCGATAGGTGGCGAAAGAGAAAGAACCATCCGAGTTGAGATGGACTTAATACGCTTGGCTAATCTAGCCCTTACGCCTCAAGACCTCATTAGGGCATTTAAAACACAGCACGTGCAAATACCTGGCGGATTTTTATCAACTGTGGGTAAAGAACACCTGATTAAACTTGATCTTGAATACCACAGCGTGGATGAGCTTAAAAAGCTTATTGTTGGGTATAAAGGGAGCAAGGCTATTTACTTAGAAGATGTCAGTGTCGTTAAAGACCACCTCGCTGATTATCGTACTTACGCCACATTTAACGGTAGACCATCTGTTGGTCTCGGCATAATTAAAATTGCTGGAGGCAATACCGTCGAGATAGTCAACGAGGTTAATCTGCGCTTAGAGGAGGAAATTTTGCCGACACTTCCTCCTGGCCTGAATATTAGAGTCGCCTCTAATAGCGCTACCATTATTGAAGAGATCGTACTCGGTCTCTATGAGCACCTCGCATTGGGAACACTGCTCGCCGCTGTGGTTGTTTTTGTTTTTCTAAAAAGTTTACGTGCCACAGTGATTATTACTCTAGCCATCCCCGTTT
>JAHRVS010000029.1 GCA_019090565.1 Gammaproteobacteria bacterium | reverse complement strand
GCACGCCTTTTTTATCTGCATACCAAAGCAATAAACCAAAAATAATTGTCGTGCTAGCGATAACCCAGGTAAACCTCAAGTACTCATCGACATAGCTATTGAGAATCAAGCCTGCAACCCCGGCAGGGATCGTACCAATAATGACCGCAAAGGTAAGCTGCGCATGCGGGTTCCATTTCTTCTGAGCAAGTGCGCCAAAAGACCCTTCGGTCATCGAAACAAGGTCCTTTTTAAAATAGAGCATTACTGCCATCAGGGTCCCCACATGCACGGCCACATCAAAAGCCAAGCCCTGATCGGGCCAGCCCAGAATTTTGGACGGCAGGATAAGGTGCGCAGAACTGGAAATTGGTAAAAACTCTGTCAGCCCTTGAATGAGCGCTAAAAAAAGTGCTTGCGTTATATCCACATTTTATTCCTAAGCATAGTGAAAACTTCTTTCGGGTTGACTGTTGCCGCGTCAAGAGGAGATTTTAAACCATGATTGGCAAAATTGTTAATCAAACCCTTGAACCGCTCTAAAATAGTGATTTTAACGTGAATAGCTAGTAAGCCCTACAAGGTCTAATTCATCGATATAGGGGCTGTGATCCGAGGAAGAAACCTAAAAACTGAGGACAAAGCCAATGCAAGGCTCAATGACTGAAAACCCCCACGTAGGAGATGATTCGAGCATATGAGCTTTTATCGACCAGGAAGTTTTTTCCAGTTGACAGTTTCTCTTAGGTACACTGGAATTGCTTGCTCTGCGGGGTATATATCTCCCGCTTCAAAACTAACAAGGGCCAGCTTCGCAATGTCTTTTGCCGTTGCAGAAATATTCCGCGGCCACTCTAGTTGAAGATGATTAGCCGTGGCCAGCTCTTCTTCATAAACGTAGGCATTCCCCACTGCCATTAAAGTAGTGCGCTTTCCCTTTATGTCTTCTGGAATAACGGGCGTTTTCGATGGCAAACATAAACACTCGTCCCCGATTAAGCGCATAACCTGTTCTTTGAGCTGGTAATGCGCCCAATAAACCTCCCCCATTCGCGCATCTACAATGGTAAGCACATCAGTACATTCGTGTTTGTCAAAAGCACTTTGCGCAAGTGCAGCAAGGGAGGATACGGGTATCACTGCTTTATCTGTTGCAAAAGCCAAGCCCTGTATTACAGATGCTGCAATACGAATTCCAGTAAAAGAGCCCGGCCCACGTCCAAAGGCAAAAGCATCTATATCGCCGATGCTAAGCTGGGCCTGAGCGAGCACATCACTGACCATCGGCAGCAATAGCTCGTTGTGCCTCTGTGGTGACATTGATATTTTTTCGATTATTCCTGAGTGATGCGACAACGCAACCGAACAAGTTTCAGATGCACATTCAAGTGCCAATATATTGGGCATAAACAAGCTGCAATCAATTTGTGAGCGCGAGTGAAATTATTTTCTACGCCAGCAAGACAAAACACTAATGCAGTGGTATGCCCTCATTTGTACAAAATTTCATTTACTAAGCGTGAAATACAATTCTCAATAAATTTTCGTAGGAGAATCGGTGAAATACTTATACTCTCAAGCGTAATTGTGGTCTCAATCTAAGTCTAATATTAACGTAGCAAAGTGATTTTTAAAACAATGCAGGCAAACATGCAAAAAAAAACCGATAAAAGTGTACCACCCAATCAACTTGTGACAGGCCTTATTTTAGCGGGAGGACAGGCGTCGAGAATGGGGGGAGAGGACAAGGGGCTTATTTTACTAAACGATAAACCTCTCGTTATGCACGTATTAGAACGCCTCATGCCTCAGGTCCATCGCACTGTAATCAGCTGCAATCGCAATCATGAGCAGTATTCACGCTTTGGATGCCCCCTTATCACCGATGAGCTGAGACCTTTAAGCGAACCACCTAGTTTTAATGGCCCCCTTGCTGGAATTATTGCTGGCATGAGGGAGATAGATACGCCCTACACCCTAATAGTGCCTTGTGATTGTCCCGCCCTACCGCTAGACCTCCAAACCAAGCTATTCGCCGGTTTAACGTCTGAAAACAAGGATATTGCCGTACCTTTTGATGGAGACAGGAGGCAACCATTGTTTCTGCTTATCAAAACCCAACTGTTAAGTACTCTACAGGAATATTACGAGCAAGGCGGGCGCTCAATCAGAGTGTGGTTAAACGGTGAATCAATTACTGATGTCAGCTTCAGCAATGAAACCGGTTCGTTCACAAATCTAAATACCCAAAAAGAGTTAAGAAACTATACCTCGCATAGATGAGAGTAAAACGTCAGGCAAGAAAAAAGCGCCTTGAGGCGCTTTTTTCTTTTAGAGCCTTAAGCGGCCCTATTTGAGTTAGTTATCACTCCCAATTACTTCTTAGGTGGGCGACCTCTACCACGAGACGGAGCACCTGCTGGTTTCTTCGCGCTGGCTGCAACCTTCTTCGACGGACGACCTCTGCCGCGTGCTGCCGGCGCTGCAGCAGGCTTGGCTGCCGCGGCTGCTTTAGGTGGACGGCCTCTACCACGAGATTCCGTCGCCTTGCTTGCAACTTTGGCTTTAGCTGGACGGCCGCGACCACTAGCTTTTGGTGCTGCAGGAGTACTAGCTGCGCTTTTTTTAGCCGCTGCCTTTGGACGCCCAGCACTTTTCGTTGCTTTCTTTTTAACAGGGGCGTCTAGTTTTTTCAATCGAGCCACTGATTTCTTCTCAGCGGCCTTTACCTTAGCTGCTTCAGATTTTTCACGCTTTTTAAGCTTTATGGCATCTGATTTAGCACGTGCTGATGACCATTTCTTTTCAAAGGCGGCAACTTTCTTTGCTAAGTCGTCAGCTGCTTTGCTTTCTAGCCCTTCTTTGTACTTCGCAACACTTGAAGCGGCAGCAGCTTTGGCAGAATTTAAACCCTCTTCTGCTTTAACGCGAGCGAACTTGGATTTTAGACCCGCTAGCTTGCCCCGAAGTGCTTTCGCTTTTCCAGATAGCTTGCTGACTTCTTTTGCAGCTTTCAATGCAGCCTTTGCATCGGCCTTGTTCCCACTTTTCGCGCCTTTACTTTTAGCGCTAGCTGCTGTTTTTTTTGCAGCATTACTGCTTTTCTTCAGATCTGCTAATTCACCTATAACATCATTCACAGCAGATGTTGCTTTATCAAGAGCAGAAGGTGCGTTAGAAGCGGCAGGTGCTGCTTTCTTACGGCCCCGTGTAGCGGCGGACTTAGCTGCTGGCTTGGTTGCTTTTTTCATACAAATGCCTCTTTTTTCGTCATCGATAATTAAATAATTGGTACAACATCGCTGTATCACTATTAAAAACTAGCACAATATTAAGTCACTACGGCGCTTTTCGAGCGCAATAGTAATATTTTTTTAAATAAAGTCCAGTTTTTTATGCAAAATAAGTGAAAAATATGCTTTTACGTAGCTTTTTCCTAATCCTGACCAATAAAAATTAAACATCTTCGTTTTTTCTTTTATTACGATGGCCTATTTAAATATTGTTGAACGGCGGTATACAACGAATAAATCGCCAGGAAATGCATCGACTCCAGCCCCGAGCTCAATTTATTTAAATCGGTTATGCGCATCGCATAATGTGTGTTTAATAAAATACCACATGTATAGTGTGACACTAAAAATAGTGGCTTTTATTTGGGAGCAGTGAAGCCCCTCATAATAAGCCGCAGAGAGGTGGCCTGTGCTGGAATTCGAGCGCGGCGCGTAGGTAAAGGATGCGCTGAGTGCACGTTTTGCAGGAGCCTTAACCCGTAACACTGGTACCGCTTTAAAGTGTATTTTTATAGGTACCCTCAGCGCACCTATTAATACCAGTATTAGACGTCAAGCATCTTCTTTTTTCGGCGTATAAACCACCGCTCCCTTCGTCATCTCCTCATTAAACATGTAGATTCCTAACACCCTGATGCAACTCAAAATCAGAAAATTTCGGCGAGACACCCTTATTGCTGAGATAAAATATCGTCAATTGAAGTGATTTGATTGATTATTTCATTAAGAAAAATTCGCGGTAGCGTGCTTTCTTAGAATTAAATCGCAGTCATATCGGCAGTGAATTTGCCCCATTTAACGGTACCAAGGCATCGTTGTGCGACATCCATCCCTCGTAAATCGCTTAAAGGCCTTTAATTTGTCTCTGCCAGGAAACCGTTATCTCAAAAGCGCCTGACCCATTGGAAAGCCACGAGAAGCTAACTTTAGGGTTTGCATCCACAAAAGGCACCTCGAAAAAGCTTGCAATGGGTAATACTGCCATCACAATCTGTAATAGGGACATAAGGGAAAGGTGTATTTCAACAGGGTTTTTTAAAGCAGTGCTTCCAGATCTTTAAAGGGCGAGGGTCGCCCACCTCTATTCAGTGAAACGCAAAATATCACTGCTTCAAGATAAACTTGTCTTTCATCTGGCGATAAGATTTTTTGTTTAAATACGAACTTCAGCCTAGATACCCGTTCAAGGTGAGACATTACTTTAAACCGAAGCCCAGATTTAAGCGGTCTTTTATAGTCAAGCTCAGCTCGAACCACCACAAGATGCACTCCTGACTCAGTAATCTGTGCGAAATCTAAACCTCGCTCTATCAGGTATTCATGCCGACCATGCTCAAGATAGTTTTGATATACCGCGTTATTAACAATACCTTGCATGTCGCACTCATAGTCACGGACTTTAATAAAAAGGCTGGTTTGATAGGGGGGTGTCATATATGAATAGGGCCTATTAGTTAGAAGGGTCGATTAGCTAGTAGCGACTAGGTTTAATTAAAAACAACAAGCCTATTGCAACTAGCAAATAGTGCGTAAAACTCTTTTCATTGGTTTCAAAAAATAAGCGTCACCAGAAAAAGGGGCTCATGATTTTCAGATAAGTCCTAAATGTGAGTGCTTTTTGAGACTCTCACAAACCTTAAGCCATGGATCATCATCACAAACAACTATTAGGCAACTTTAAATGTGTACTTTTTACGAGATAGCTGCATCACCGGTTAAGGCCCCTGCAAAACGGGTATACCGCACTGCGTGTACATGGGTTCAGCATTCAAACCCTGATACTTGCCTTTTAGACTGCGACTCTCGGCAATTGCGTCCTGCATTGCTCTACCTCCTGCATCCATGCAGTCACCCGTTCGGGGGCTTCCTTGCTCTCACATAAAATCGCTATTTTTGGAGCTACCCCTATTGATTAATAAGCTAGCGCCCCACCCTGATTCCTTGAGTCACTGACAGAAATAAGCCGTTTATCACGCTTGATAACAGAATTTGCATCGCCAATTTTCCAAGGGCTCGGAATGATGCTTACGTGCTTTTTAGACTTAAGCCCTTCAATTTCACTGTCACTGAAAGCGCCTGCTTCGTAAAAGACCTTGTTGGGTTTCCATTGGTGATGGAAGCGCGGACTATTAACTGCATTCTCTAGGGTCATTTTTCGGTCGATCACATTGATTAACACTTGTAAAGTTGTGGTAATAATGGTTGAGCCGCCAGGGGAACCCGTTACGAGATAGGGCTGCTTATTAAAGGTAACGATGGTTGGAGACATAGAGCTAAGCATTCGTTTATTGGGTGCAATTGAGTTTGCTTTATTTCCTATTAGCCCATACGTATTTGCATGGCCCGGCTTACTCGAAAAATCATCCATTTCATTATTTAAAAGAAACCCAGCTCCCTCCACCACTATTTTATTTCCGTAAGCGGTATTGAGTGTGGTTGTTACGGAAACGGCATTACCCAGGTTATCCATGATGGAGTAGTGAGTGGTTTCTCGGCTTTCTGCTGGCCATTGTCCCGCTCCAATCTCATCGCTATTTGAAGCCATACTGGGATTAAAATCACTGAAACGTGTTTTTGCATACCCCTTATCAATCAGCTTTTTAACCGGTACAGGGTAATAATCAGCGTCACCCAGGTGCATTGCCCTATCCGCATATGCACGACGCTCTGCCTCAATCATCATATGAAACAGGTCGCCCCGTGTCGTTTGTGGCTGATCAAGAGGAAAGGGCTCTAGCATGTTAAGTACCTGCTGAACCAATACACCACCAGATGATGGCGGGGGCATTCCCCAGATTTCAAAACCTCGATAAGAGCCTCGAATAGG
>JAHRVS010000028.1 GCA_019090565.1 Gammaproteobacteria bacterium | reverse complement strand
TCTATCTCGATGCGGTATTTTTTTCGCGCCTTGATCCCATGGATTTTGCACAAGAAGGCCACCGTGTTGAATTTGCTGATCCGAAAGACGCGTCGAGCGACTTGGTTTATAAAGGCGTGGTTTTTAACGAAATGAAAGGTGCGATGAGTTCTACGACGGCGACGGTTTACGATACGTTGAATTATCATTTATTTCCTACGACAACTTACCACTATAACAGCGGTGGCGAGCCAGAAGATATTCCAGATTTGAGTTATGCTGAATTGAAGGCGTTTTATGAAACGCATTATCATCCCAGTAACGCCACCTTCATGACTTTTGGCGATATTCCTCCCGCTGAGTTGCAAGAACGGTTTCAGACCTTGGTGTTATCCCGTTTTGATCGCCTTGATGTGAAAGTTGATGTGGATGACGAAAAGCGTTACCTCTCCCCATTCTCGGTAGAAGCCAATTACGCGCTAGACCAAAGCGATGACAGTGAAACGCTCGAGAACAAATCCCACCACGTCCTGGCCTGGTTGCTGAGTTCGAGTATCGATATCGAGGGCCGTTTTAAAGCACAGTTGCTTTCAGATGTACTGCTAGATAACAGTGCTTCACCCTTGCGCCAAGCTCTAGAAACCAGTGATATTGGCACTGCGCCTTCTAACCTTTGCGGTATGGAAGACAGTAATCGCGAAATGAGTTTTCTGTGCGGAATAGAAGGCAGCCAACCTGAAAAAGCCGCTGAGTTCGAAGCGCTGGTCATCTCTGTGCTTGAGGAGGTTGCCGAGAATGGTGTCCCCCTAGAGCAAGTAGAAGCCATGCTGCACCAGCTTGAAATTCAGCAGCGTGAAATTGGTGGAGGGCATTACCCCTTTGGGCTGCAATTAATATTGGGAGGTTTGTCACCGGCCGTACACCGGGGTGACCCGATTGCAGCGATTAACCTTGATCCGGTTTTGGAAAAACTACGAGAGGAAATTAAAGACCCTGATTTTATTCCTAGCTTAGTAAAAGGCCTATTGTTAAATAATATGCATCGAGTTCGGCTTACCATGAAACCCGACCCTGAGCTCAATCAACGAAAACAAGTGGCTGAGACACAACGCCTGGCTAAAATGAAATCCCAGCTCAATGATGATCAGAAAGCTGAAATCATCGATATGACTGAGAAGCTGGCCGCCCGCCAAGAACAGAAAGATGACGAAAGCATTCTTCCTAAAGTGGGCCTTGAGGATGTGCCAAAGGAATTCAAGGTGGCTCACGGTTCTGAAAGAGGCCTTGGTTGTTTTTCCGTATCCTTTTTTCCGCAAGGCACCAATGGCTTGGTTTATCAGCAGATAATTATTGACCTTCCCGAAATGGACAGCGAGTTGCTCGATATTCTTCCCTATTATAACCATTGTTTGACAGAGCTTGGTTCGGCTGGGCGTGACTACCTTGAGACGCAAGCCCTTCAATCTAGCATAACGGGCGGGTTAGGGTGCAGCAGTTCAATACGTGCAGCGGTGGATGACGAGCAAAATGCAGCCGGTTTTCTCGTGCTTTCGAGTAAAGCCTTAACCACGAATCACCGCGCCATGACGGAGTTAGTAAAAGAAACCTTACTTACTCCGCGGTTTGACGAGCATCCCCGTATTAAAGATATTATGGCTCAGCGTCGTGCCCAAATGGAGCAAAGTATCACTGGTAGTGGGCATAGCCTTGCGATGATGGCGGCCAGTGCCGGCCTAGCCCCCGTGGCAAAGCTGAGCCATCGAATTGGTGGGTTAGAAGGGATAAAACGACTCAAAGCCCTTGATGATGGTTTGAGCGAAGACGCCGGTGCGATTGCAGCGCTGGCGGATAAATTTAAGCGCGTCCACCAACTCGTTCTTCAAGCACCCAGGCGCATGTTGTTGGTGGCAGAGCAGGAGAGTGAGTCTGAGCTGTTAAGTGATATTGAGACAGTCTGGCAAGGGGTTTCACCACCGTCTTCTGACTTTGCGCCTTTTCAGCTCCCATCGACCCGAGAAACACGAAAAGAAGCTTGGGTGACCAGCACCCAGGTTAACTTTTGTGCGAAAGCATTTCCAACCGTGACGCCTGATCATCCTGATGCTGCTGCGTTAACGGTACTGGGTGGGTTTCTGAGAAATGGCTTTTTACACCGGGTCATTCGAGAGCAGGGCGGGGCCTACGGTGGCGGCGCCTCTGCAGATAGCGCCAATGCGGTGTTCCGGTTCTTTTCTTACCGTGATCCGCGCCTAGAAGAAACTTTAAACGATTTCGATAAGTCAGTGGTCTGGTTGTTAGAAAATGACCACGAGTGGCAGAAGGTAGAAGAAGCTATTTTGGGTGTAGTGAGTGATATCGATAAGCCTAGCTCCCCAGCCGGTGAGGCGAAACAAAGTTACCATAACGATTTGTTCGGCCGCACTGAAACACAGCGCCGCCAATTTAGAGACAGTGTTTTGGCCGTGACGATAGAGGATTTGAAGCGGGTGGGTAAAACTTATTTAAATCCAGAGTCTGCGAGCACCGCGGTTGTAACGAGCAGTAAAAACGCTGAGAAGCTTCAGGCTTTGGGTTTGACACTTATCCACGTTTGAGTAGAAATTTTCAAAAGTGGATAGTGCTAACGACGGACCTTTTAAGGGTGTTGGTCCGTAACAGCCCTTCGAAGCCTTTCTTATTTAAACATGCCTGGCGTACATGATTTGCGCTAGGTGTGCTTTCTATGAAGGCACCTCTAAACGTGCGCTTTCAGGCCTGGCTGCGTACTCTGTTTAGGCCGTTCTGCGTTTCCTCTTGCTGATTTCTTTTATTTGCGTCTCGCAAAGAGTAAAATCATTCCGCTATCGTTTATTAGCGCGTCTGTACATGACACACTGTGCCTGTGAAGGCCGATCCCCCTATGAGAGAAACCCGTATTATGAGTTCAAATATCGTATGGCATGAACACCACGTTACTCGCGAAGAGCGTAGTGCCCAGAAAAACCAGAAGCCTTGTGTGCTTTGGTTTACAGGCCTCAGTGGTGCAGGTAAATCCACAGTTGCCAACGCAGTCGAGTCATTGTTACTTGAAAAACAACGACACAGCTACCTTCTTGATGGTGACAATGTGCGTTTAGGCC
>JAHRVS010000027.1 GCA_019090565.1 Gammaproteobacteria bacterium | reverse complement strand
TGTTTTTGATTAATGACTCTCACAATTAAAAACCATCAAACACAACTCAGTGGCTGTAAATAGCAACTTCCAGCGGGCGTGAATTATAGAGTGCTTCTATTCGGTACACAAGAAATGATTTTGGTTCATATGTAACCAAACAAAATCATCTGTCATCTTATTTGATATGCGCGAGAATGCCATCCAGCTCATCAAGGTTGTTATAGTGAATGGTCATTTTGCCTTTTCCTTTTGTATTTGCTTGCACAACCACCTTTGTTCCCAGTTTTTCAGAGATGCTATCTTCTAGTGTTTTTATATCTGGGTTAATGCGTGGAGTGTTATTCGCTTCGGCTTTGGTGTCGAGCAGCTTGCTAACCAAAGATTCTGTCTGGCGCACAGACAAAGACTTTGCCACTACCGTACGTGCGGCCATTAGCTGCTGCTCATCCGTCAAGCTGAGTAGGGCTCTAGCATGCCCCATCTCAAGATCCCCATGCTCCAGCATGCGCTTTACGGAGTCGGTCAAGGTCATTAGGCGCAGCAAGTTAGTGACAGTCGTTCTGGATTTACCGACCGATTCGGCAACCTGTTGTTGCGTTAGGCCAAACTCTTTTTGCAGGCGTTGTAGTGCCATGGCCTCTTCAATAGGGTTGAGGTTTTCCCGTTGGATATTTTCAATCAAGGACATGGCAACGGCGGCGTCATCAGCCACGTCTTTTACCACGGCAGGGATTGTATCTAAACCAGCAATCTGGCTTGCTCTCCAGCGACGCTCGCCCGCAATGATTTCGAATCTATTGCTTCCTACTGGCCGCACCACAATCGGCTGTAATACGCCTTGTGCGCGAATGGACTGAGCAAGGTCTTCCAGTGCGTCGCTATGCATATCCTGGCGAGGCTGATATTTTCCTCGCTGCAAGGTATCAATGGGCAGTTGACGTAAAACCTCCAGGTTTTTTAAGTCACTTTCTATTGCCGAGGTGGAACTACCAAGCAGAACGTCTAGTCCCTTCCCTAATCCCCTTTTTCTGGCTGCCATGCATCACTCCCTAAAATTTGTCGCTATGCGTTCGCTAAATTTTTCTGTTTTTCTCTACGCAATAGCTCCCCGGCCAGAGCAAGGTATGCGGTAGCGCCTCGAGATTTTTTATCGTAATGCAAGGCCGGTACACCATAACTGGGCGCTTCTGCCAAACGTACGTTCCGCGGTATGGTGGTTTGGTAAACCCGACTGCCAAAGTGATCGACTAGTTGCTTGGTAACATCGCGAGTCAGACTATTTCGAGGGTCGTACATTGTTCGCAACAAACCCTCAATCTCCAAGTTTGGATTAACGGTCTGCTTGATTTTATCCACAGTTCGAATCAACGAACTGAGCCCCTCTAATGCGTAATACTCACATTGAACAGGTATTAACACCGCGTTTGCCGCAGTCAGTGCATTAATCGTCAACATGCTCAACGCAGGCGGGCAATCGATGATGATGTAATCGTAGGAGTCTGCAATTTTTGCAATTTGGTTTTTTAAACGGTATTCCTTTTGGGGGAGGCTTACCAGTTCGATTTCGGCAGCAGTCAGGTCATCATTGCTCGGCACAACTGCTAATTTTTTATCGCATTGGCTTCGAATAATTGCAGTTTCAATAGGAATGTCATCGACTAACACACTGTAGATGGTTGTTTCTTGTTCGTTTTTTTCAACACCACAGCCCATCGTTGCATTACCTTGAGGATCAAGGTCAATCAATAATGTTCTTTTTTTACAGGCTGCTAAGGATGCTGCAAGGTTCACACTCGTTGTGGTCTTGCCAACCCCCCCTTTTTGATTTGTTACCGCTATAATTTTTGTCATATAACTCAAATAGAAAGGTTTTCGATACCAGATATTAATCTAGGCGTTTAATAATTACCAAATGCCGATCTTCAGCAAGAAAGGGGACGTTTATTGGCTGTGTTTTTTCAAGGCTGTAGGTGCTTGGAAGATCTTTCAGCTCTTGGTCTAAAAGCTTTGCTTTCATCGCATAAAACCTTCCGCCTACCATCAATAGATTTGAAAGTAATGCAATACTATCAGAAAGGGTCGCGAACGCCCTGCTTGTAACAGCCTGACAAATTGGCTGCGGCTGGTAAGTTTCAGCCCTGGATTTTGCAACTGTCACATTTTTTAAGCCCAGGTCAATTTTCACTTGGTTTATAAAGCGAGTTTTCTTTCCATTGCTATCCAACAATTGGTAGTTTTTTTCTGGGTATACAATAGCAAGCACCAAGCCTGGCAACCCTGCGCCAGTACCCAAATCCAGTACCTGGTCTTCCCTGATACAGTGAACCACAGACAAGCTGTCCAGCAAGTGTCGGACAATCATCTGTTCAGGATCTCTGATAGACGTCAGATTATAGGCTTTATTCCAATCCTGCAAAAGCCTGTGGTAGGCAAGCAGTTGTTGAAATCGGTCTTCCCCAAGATCAAGTTGTAGCTTATCAATACCGCTGCGCAGCAGTGCTTCACATGAGGCTTCTGGCATCAAGCTGACACCTTAAACAACTGATTTTTCTTTTTCAGGTGAATTAACAGCAATGAAATAGTGGCAGGCGTGATTCCAGAAATGCGCGTAGCTTGGCCGATTGTTTCGGGGCGGACCGTGGACAGTTTTTGTTTCGCTTCATTAGAGAGGCCTTTTACCTTTTCGTACTCCATGTCTTCAGGCAATGCCGTATTTTCGTTCTTGCGTAATTTTTCTACTTCGTCGAGCTGGCGGGAGATGTAACCCTCGTATTTAATTTGGGTTTCCACCTGCTCTTCAACTTGCTGGTCATTTTTGGGGAGTCCTAACAACTCATCCAGTTTCGCGTAGTTGAGTTCAGGGCGTTTAATGAGCTCATAGAGACTGTATTCATGGCGCAAAGGGCGTCCTAGTATTAGTTCCACTTTTTTTGCTTCAGATGTGTCGGGTTGTACCCAAGAGTCTCTCAAATACTGAATTTGTTTTTCTGTTGCTTCTCGCTTCTCACAAAGGTGTTTCCAGCGAACGTCATCTACGAGACCCAACTCGCGGCCTTTTTCTGTTAAACGTAGGTCTGCGTTATCTTCACGGAGAATAAGTCTAAATTCCGCTCGGCTGGTAAACATTCGATAGGGTTCTTCGGTACCCATCGTGATGAGGTCATCCATCAAAACACCAATGTAGGCTTCGTCTCGCCGGGGGTACCACCCGTCTTTGTCTTGCGCCAATAACGATGCATTTAAACCAGCAAGAAGTCCCTGGGCAGCGGCTTCTTCATAGCCCGTTGTACCGTTAATTTGGCCCGCTAGAAAAAGCCCCTGGATGAATTTTGTCTCCATCGTTAACTTCAGATCTTGTGGATTCAAATAGTCATATTCGATGGCATAACCAGGGCGTGTAATAAACGCTCGCTCCATGCCTTGCATGCTTTGAACTACCTTGAGCTGAACATCAAAGGGTAAACTCGTCGATATACCATTGGGGTACAGCTCATGGGTTTGCAGCCCTTCGGGCTCGATAAAAACCTGGTGGCTATTTTTATCTGCAAAACGCATGATTTTATCTTCGATCGACGGACAATAACGCGGCCCAACCCCTTCGATCACCCCGGAATACATGGGGGAGCGGTCTAAGCCATTACGAATGATGTCGTGGGTTCGCTCATTGGTATGCGTAATATAACAACTCACCTGCTGTGGGTGCTGGTCTCTGTGGCCAAGGTACGACATAACCGGTCGAGGTTCATCACCTGGCTGGGCTTGCATACGCTCAAAGTCGACCGTTTTCGCATCAATACGCGGAGGCG
>JAHRVS010000026.1 GCA_019090565.1 Gammaproteobacteria bacterium | reverse complement strand
CTCAATTGGCAGATGTTGATGGACAGGTTTTGCTTTCGCTTTATGTCGCACATGAAATTGTAGAAGCGTCAGCCCGAGCATATATTGCACACGAAGTTGTAGAGGGCGCGGTAAGAGCCCGTGTTGCACACGAAGTTGTAGAGGGTGCGGTAAGGGCGCGTGTTGCACACGAAGTTGTAGAGGGTGTGGTAAGAGCACGTGTTGCACACGAAGTTGTAGAGGGTGTGGTAAGAGCACGTGTTGCACATGAAGTTGTAGAGGGTGTGGTAAGAGCACGTGTTGCACATGAAGTTGCAGAGCGCGCTGTCGTTGCAGCGGGTGTAACGGCTGTTGCTGCCGTTGCTGGCTCTTTAAGTGTTTACAAAGCACATCAAGCTCACGCTTGGAAATAAACGTTTTTTAAGTTTGTTAAAGTGCATTCCCCTTGACGGGATGATTTTCAGCTATATAGCTGATCTTGTCAGGGGTTTTTCCCAGCTTTATTTTCTTCGCACGTGTTTCCCAGCTTTACGTCTTCCTTCTTGCCTTTCCCTGTTACCCCCTACCTTTTGTTACATGTCTAGCGAAGATTGATGAATGAAGAGCATAGCCTATCACTGCTCGAAGTTTTTGCGCTTGGTTTTTGACCTTTTGTCTTGTTCACAGTGCAAGTAGCACATGATGCTGCGATAAATAGAGTGACCGCTGCCGGAATTGGTGCTTTGGCACTTGCCACAGCCCTCGATCTGAGGAATTTTGAACCTTCGTGTAAATGTAGGTAGCTTTGTCGTATTTGCTTCGTTAAAGGACGTATGATTTTTGGCGATCTCATTCAAAGTGCGTATCGATGTTTTTCCGTGTAAACCTTGTTTTTCAGCGCTCATCCTACCCCGTACTCTTTTTATCCTATATAGTCTCCCGCCTAGAGTGAAAATTGAGCATGGCTCGGTAATAGGGCTGCATAGAGTGGACTTTTAGATTTTGTTAATGGATGGAAATAGGTTATGGCGCTATTTGGTGTTGCGAGTTTTGAGGAGCGACAACTCGAGAGGAGGCTTGAATTTGACAAGAAGGCCTTATTTAAAAAAGTTGATGAAATTCCTCACCTTTTGGGTGCAGGGGTTGTTTATATTGATAGTCATCTTACGATTGTTGAGCTAAGAAAGTTTGAGCCTATCTGCCAAATCTCGCCAATAAAAGTGGTTTTTCGAGAGCCTCCACGCCAAATGAGCCAGCAGGCATTTGCCGCGCACTTAAAAGGAAGTCAAAGTGATGCTAGGGAATCGAAGCTAGTGGGTGAAGTGGCAGGCGCTGTATTGAGCTGCGGAGCTGCAGTCATAGGCTGGCTCGTTGTAACTGGCAGCGCCGCTGCTATACCTTTATCAGTTGGCACGAGCGCGGGGGTCAGTTATTTAGCCATTGGGGCAGCTGTGGCGAGTTCGCTGCAATGTTTAAATGGCCTTGCTCGGACGAGCAATGAAGTAGATGATCCGAGTATAAATGATGCGCTTGATTCAGAGGAATGGTATAGAGTGACTACAGTCGCTCTCGATGTCATGTCGCTTGCAGGCGCAGCTGCGGCCGCCGCCGTTACTGTAAAGGGCGTTAAGTTATTACAGGCATCCGGCGTACAAAGTACAAAAGTATTACTCCAGGGTTTGAGCAGAGCTGAAAAAAAACGGCTCACACAAGAAATTATTCGTATGAATGAACCTAGCACGCGTAATTCTAATGCAGTGCTCAAGCGGCTAATCAATACAGGCGCTTACCCGAAGCGTTATTCCGGTACAAAAATCTCTAAGACGATGGTCTTACAACTTAAAGATGCCGTAGGGGCAACAATGAGCTTTGCCGGCAGCGCATCGTCTGGAGTGGTAAAAGCGCTTGCTATTGGTGTTTACGAGGAAACGGTTAATCAATGAGAAATAACAAAAGCGATGAAAGTCTTGGGGTTTTTCCTAAAAAACAGCAAATGGTTAGTTTTCTGGCTGTTACGATGATGTTGATCTCTGGCACAGCACTCTCCGATATTGTTGTATATAAGGTATATTTTAAAGCTTCACCTGGAGCAATGATTATTACCGGGTGGTTAATGGTTGTTATTTTTAGTTTATTGAATTTTAAGGTCACAAGGGGGTCATTTCTATGCGCTAGAATCCTTAGGTTTTATGCTTTAGCTTTGGCCATGATTTGTCTCCCAGGATTATTTCTGGCCGAAACGATGGTTGAGAGAATAATCTGTTACTCAGGCGTAGTGGTGCTCTTTGGCGCATTTTATTTAATCGGAGGAAAAACTTATCAAGAAATGGTGCAAAACAGGTACGATTTCTGCGCAGAGATGATGGCGCTTAGAGCGGCCATAGAAAAGGAAATGGAACGAAGCGCCAGCCAAGGGAAAGCACCGAAAAAAAGATAAAAGTATTCGCGGCGGTATGGTGGACTCACGTTTGGCTTGCTTAATAATTTAAGGGGATCTCTAAAAATGCCCCTTAGCTTGGTTCTTGATTTCCTACTTTATTAGCCATGTAAGTAAGCCGGTATTTTCCGAGTATGGTTTTTTT
>JAHRVS010000025.1 GCA_019090565.1 Gammaproteobacteria bacterium | reverse complement strand
GAAGCTTAAACGTAACAATAACAAGCCCATCATCGATAGAGTATTCGATCGATGATCCTTCATCAAACGGAGTAGAAAGCTTTGTTTCCCCTGACAGAGCCAATGCCACCGCGGGACTCAACTATATTTTTCGCTTTGAAAATCCAGAAACTGGCGCATGGTCATATTCAATAGGCGACTCCATTCCACGAACAACCGATAGCGCCGCTTTCTTAATGACATCATCTGATTCACACATTCAAGCTGGTGTACTAGGAGGCGGGGCGGATTATACAGTTGGCAAGGAGATGACACTTGCAGCATTTGTCGTTGAAAACAGCGACGCTATTAGTACATATACCCTCTCTGGGTCGGTTAAGAAACCAACGGGCGGTAGATCATGGCAACCGATTGTTTTTGTGGATGACGGTAGCTCTGGAGACTTTGCTGCTGGTGATGGTATTAAAACAGCCATATATAAACCCACAGAGATAGGTCTCCACAAGTTCAAAGGCCGCATATCTGGAACAAGTGACGACGGCAAACCGTTTGTTAGAATTATCGCATCGACATTTCGAGTCATTGAAGCAAGTGCAGACATTGAATCCTTCTTAAATGACAGAGGCATTGATAACGACGGTGACGGTTATTTCGATGAAATCGGTCTAGATTTCCTTGTTAATGCTACTAAAGCAGGCGATTACTTTCTTAGGGTAACATTAGAAACATCTTCAGGAGAGACTATTACTGCTAATACAGCTGCCGCGCTCAGCATGGGAAGTGCAAATATTGAAGCGCTCTTTGATGCTGAAGTATTGAAGCAGGTTGGTGACGACGGGCCGTACAGCATAATAAACGCTTTACTAGAAATACAAACTATCGATGATGTATTCGTCGTCGATCGCCATATCAATATGGGTATAACAAGTAAATGGCAATTAAATCAATTGCAGCGCAAACCTATTGAATTAACTGGAGCAGTTCAATCCCTAGGACAAGACACTAACGGTAGCGGTTTTTACGACAACTTTATAGTTAGCTTTGACATCGATTTCGTTACGCGAGGGGATTATAGCTATAGCGCTCAGCTAGTAGATACCCACGGTACGGAAGTAGGGTTCGCAGCAGGAAGCCGATCACTTCCGTCACAAGCAACCATAACTCTCAACTTCGCAGGATTGCCAATTGGTGAAAATGGAGTAGACGGGCCTTATATTTTAAGAAATTTTGCCATTAATGGGCCCAATTCTAGAATCGTTGATTTCATTGGTGAAACAGATTCGTTAAAGGCTTCACAGTTTGAAGGATATGTCGAACCGGATACTGAGCCACCGGAATTACAATTAACAGTGACCCCAGAACAGATATGTCCTCCTAATCACCAAATGGTCGAAGTAGGCATTACTTACAACGTGTCTGACAATATGGACCCAAATCCGTCCGTCATGCTTGTGTCTGTAGTCAGCTCTGATGGAGAAAATGAAATTGGGGATGGCAATACTTCAAACGATACCGAGGTATTAGAAACAGGTGCTATTTTACTTAGGGCAGAACGTGCTGGACCGAAAGAAAGCCGCATATATACGATCACTTATAAAGCAATCGATGCAGCAGGAAATACTGCAATTAAGGAGGCACACGTGACAGTTCCACGTAGTAAGCGTCGATAGCACTCGTTGATTGAACATATAAATTTCGCATACCGCTAACCTTTACATTAACACACTGCAATGTGATATTTGTACTGGCTGGTTCCGTAATCTATATTCGATAACGATGCCTTCGCCGCACTTTACTTGCGCTGTCATGTATTCCTCTTGTGTCTTAGTTATTGTGAATTTAATGTCTGTCTTTGAAAGAAATCATTCAAAAAATTCTGATCGGATATTTTATAGTACACTAACTAAATAGCTTAGCCGATAATCCCGTAAGTTAACCATCCAGCCATCTCTAAACCTATTTTCCAATTGGTATCTTTGGATACAAACATGTCTAACGAAACACAATTTTCTCTGTTAAAAAAACGTCGTTTTGCCCCATTCTTTATCACTCAGGCGTTCGGCGCCTTTAACGATAACGTGTTTAAAAACTCTCTCATGCTACTCTTGGCGTTTGGGACAACGGCCCAACTCCCGCTTGATACCAACTTACTAATGAATGTAGCAGCCGGATTATTTATTCTACCCTTTCTTCTTTTTTCTGGCGTAGCAGGACGAATTGCTGACAAGTTTGAAATGGATCGAATTACGCGGATTTCAAAATTTGCGGAAATTCTTATCATGACAGCGGCCGCTTTTGCTTTTTTCTACGATGCCTACCTTATTCTTATTTTATTACTTTTTTTAATGGGCACACAGTCGGCGTTTTTTGGGCCGATTAAATATGCAATTTTACCCAAAAGCTTGGGTAAAGAGGAAATTGTCGGTGGTAATGCGCTCATTGAAATGGGCACGTTTATTGCCATTTTGATCGGGACTATTTATGGCGGAATTATTGTTGGTTTTGACAACAACGTGATATGGATTTCGATTAGCATCATCACGCTGGCATTGCTTGGCTATATCTCTAGCCATAGTGTTCCAAAATTAACCCCTAACAACCCTGACTTAACACTTTCGTGGAATTTGCTTTCACAAACAAAAAGCACATTTAAAATTGCGAAAAAAGAGCAACCTATTTTTCTTTCTATTATGGCTATTAGTTGGTTTTGGTTTATGGGCGCTAGCTACCTGACCCAAATCCCCAACTTCACCAAAACATTTTTAGCTGGCAATAACCATGTTGTAACCTTACTGCTGACCCTATTTTCCATTGGTGTTGCGGCGGGGTCATTAATTTGCGAAAAGTTATCGCGGAAAAAAGTGGAGCTCGGGATCGTACCCATTGGCTCTATTGGTATTAGCCTTTTTGGTATTGATCTCTATTTAAACAGCCTGTCTTTTTTAGGTTCGCTTCAAGAAGACAATGTGACATTGATGGGTATTTTTGCTTTTCTTCAGAACGCAGGGGGTAAAGGAATATTAATTGATCTAGCTGGCATCGGTTTTTTCGGCGGGGTTTACAGTGTACCGCTCATGGCCTTAATTCAACAACGTAGCGACAAGGAAGAACGCGCCCAAACCATTGCTGCCAACAATATGCTCAACGCCCTGTTCATGGTAATTAGTGCCGTGAGCGGTGCCTTGATGTTAAGTGTTGCGGGCCTCAGCATTCCTGAGTATTTTCTTGTGGTGTCAATTATAAATATTGTGATTGCCATTTATATTTATTCCCATGTTCCCGAATTCTTTTTACGATTTATTATTTGGATACTCTCTCATACCGCCTACCGAGTTTCACAAAAAGGGTTCGAACATATCCCAGACGAAGGAGCAGCGGTTATCGTTTGCAACCATGTCAGCTATATGGACCCGCTTATTCTTGCGGGCGCCTGCGCAAGACCTGTACGTTTTGTTATGGATAAAAGTATCTATAACAACCCTGCCTTTAATTGGTTTTTTAAATTGACAAAAACAATCCCCATCGCCTCCCAAAAAAGTGACCCTGAACTTTACAACCTTGCTATGGAAAGGGTCAGTGAAGAATTAAAAGCAGGGAATGTGGTTTGCATTTTCCCAGAAGGGCAATTAACCAAAGATGGCGAGATAATGGATTTTCACCGGGACATTGAAAGCATTATTAATAAAAACCCTGCCCCTGTTATCCCTATGGCCTTAAAGGGCCTTTGGGGATCATTTTTCTCATACAAAGACGGCGCAGCTGCGTCTACACGGCCCACACGCTTTTGGTCAAAGATCAGCATTGAAGCCAGCAAAGCGTGGGATGAGAAGCAAGTATCTGCTCTGGCGCTTGAACAGGAGGTAAAGCGGCTTAGAGGCCCGTATCAATAACATGTCCTAAAACCACGAGGAATCAGCGTTAACCAAAAATAATTGTGTAACTACTTATTATTCTCCCACCGAGGCCTATGCAGGGTTACATTTCCAAACCACCAACTCTGGTCTAGATAAACCATCAAGCCCTTTCATAAACACAGCACTGGCTTTTTCAGCACTTTGAAAACAGCTTACTAATTGAACATGTGTTTCTAGTTTTGTGCGCTCTGCCAACGTTCTCACTTCATCTGCCACCACCGCAAAACCTCGGCCATGCTCACCCGCACTAGCTGCCTCAAAGGATGTGTATGAACTACACCCACACCGGCAAGGGGCCTACCTATAAAGTCAGTATAGTGCCCTTATGAATGCTGGTGTTTTTGCTGCTCTTATTTCATAAGGATCACGATCAAGCAACCGCCTCAACGCTTAGGCAAGAGCCAGCCATCAATGGGCCTTTAACAAACCATTGAAATGGCATTAATTACGGGAATGAAAGAAATGAATGTTTTGCGGGCCGCTTCAGCGGCGCCCCGGCGAGGCCAGCCATAATGTGAATATGTAATAGTGGCAGATATGAATGGGTGGGAAATATTTAATTGATTAAGTCAGTTGGATTCTCGTCGACATAAGTATTCGTTCTGAGTGCATATGAAGGGGGGAAGTTAAGCTCACATTTTCACTGCGGCCAAAGTCACTCGGCTGGCGGCTGAAGGCAGTAGCCACCCGCTTCTTCAATAACTAAGCCCTTGATCTCCAACAACACCAGCTCGGACGCCACCTCACTGACAGACATGCCTGAGCGATCGACGATGACATCTAAAGGAAGCGGACTAAAATCCAAGTACGTCAATATTGCAGAACCCTCCTCAACAGCGGCTGGGTCCGACGTTGTTGGTTTTTCCTCACTCACCTCGTTATGACAAATATCCTCCTCCTGACAAGCCCTTAAGTCGGGCAGGGAGAAATTCATCGAGGCAAAGCCCTGAAGCTCACTGAACATGTCTTCACCACTTTCCACCAGTGTCGCACCTTGTTTAATCAAACTGTGGCAGCCACGGCTTAATGGGTGATGAATGGAGCCCGGAATCGCAAAAACCTCTCGCCCTTGTTCAAGCGCCATTCTAGCCGTGATCAATGAGCCGCTCTTTAGGGCCGCCTCCACCACTAACACGCCGCAGCTTAGGCCACTGATGATGCGATTACGCCTTGGAAAAAGTTGGGGTCTAGCCTGAGTGCCAATAGGGTATTCCGAGATAACCGCGCCAGCCTTACAAATTGCGCGGGCAAGATTAAGGTGCTTACGCGGGTATAAACTGTCAAGACCATGCCCAGCCACAGCGATGGTAAAACCACCGCTATCTAAGGCGGCTTGATGCGCTTCTCCATCGATGCCTGCCGCCAGGCCACTGGTAATCACCAAACCGTTTTGCGACAAGTGCCGTGAAAAGTTTCGGGTGTTGCCTAACCCACTTTGGCTAGGGTTTCGGCTACCAATCACTGCAATCTGAGGGGCACTGAGTAATTCAGGGAAACCCGCTACAAACAGGCATGAAGGCGGATCATGGATTTCCTTTAGTAACGGAGGGTACCTGGGGTCGTGATAACAGATAATGTGGTGGTCAGGGTGCTCTGCCCACATCACGTCCTTTTGCACACCCTCCAACCAAGGGGTTAAGGGCTCAAAAGTGTCTAACTGTTTTAAAGAGGTGGCCTGGAGCATGGCAATGGCTCTCTGGCTCAAGCCCAGGCTTTGCAAACGCTCTGCTGAAAAGGAAAAAAGCTGTTGAGGCGCTACACCTTGCTTCAACAGCTTTTGAAATGACACGGCGCCTACTCTGGGTAAACGCCCTATTGCTAACCATG
>JAHRVS010000444.1 GCA_019090565.1 Gammaproteobacteria bacterium | reverse complement strand
ATGGATAAATACTGCGATCTAATGAGCATCCCCGAAGGGGGAGACGGCGAAGATTTTGGCTTCATGATGTAAGCTAAACTTCAAATAAAAAGGGCTGGCACTTTCTGAGCGCCGGCCCTTTTTTATGCTTAAAAAACATAGGGTTATGGAATTAAACACGTTGACCTTTTGCCAAATAAACGATATCTATTTTTAGCAATGAGTCGATAAAGACCGTCTCTCAGCGGCTTTGGTATTCGGCGAAGAAATAACAGCCTGCGTGGCCACGCATCCAGCTCAGCAAGGATCTCAAAAAATGCATCACTTCGGCGAAAAACGGCTTTGTCTGTAATATAAAGAACCGTTTCAATATTCGCCAACTCCACGCCGTATTTTTCTACGTACCCCTTTCCTTCGTCACTTTGAACGGAAATATACTGAAATTGATGCTTCTTATCATGGTGCTGAATCCACCTCACCGAGTGCTCACAAAGGGTGCATACCCCATCGACCAAAATCACTTTCCTCATAAACGTATACCGAAGCTCTAACAATAAATTTTACTATTTCAATATCTTGATGCATATTACCAGCCACAACAGGATTATATGATAGATCCACCCCCCTCTAACCTTGACAAATAAAGCACTTACACTAGCAATACAGACGTTCAACATACAGCTACAAACCTAGCCTGTACGATTCAGGCTGTTTTTCAACCGAACAAATGCTTATAGCACCTGCTTGAGACTACCTCCAACAGCCAACCATAACTAGAGACTATTAAATGAAAAATAGCACCGAACGTCTGTTAAAACTCATGACCTCTGCTCTCGCGGTGATTGCTGTTGGTTGTAGCGATAACAAAGCATACACACCAGAAGAAGCATACACTCAGGAAGAAGCCTATGAGCCAAATCATAACGGCACTGAAATCAGCAAAGAGGCATTTGAGCAGGTTGATTTTTCTGGCGTTTGGCGTCGTCAGTACCTTGCAGACTCATCCTCCACAAGGGAGCTAGACAACAACGGAACGCCACTTACCGCACTCGAAGAACGGCATCAAAATGAAGTCAATGTGATTTCTATCGAAGAGGCAAGTCCTTCGTCATACTACATCGACGGCTGTGATACTCAGGGACCCCTTGACGTGCAGACCAGCTCGTCTGCCGGTAGCTTCGATGCGGAATCGGAGGATGGCAGTGAATTGAAGTACTATCAAATGGGAGACAATTACTACCGCATCGACGCTATCTCTAATAACCAGCTCGTTAATCATCTTGAAACAAAACGCCTAGCAGAATCAGCCAGCTTTCAGCTCGGCGAATTGGATTTCAGCATAACAGGGTATGGCGATCTTTCAAGCACAACCGTTTGCGGTCGATCAGTGCAGGAATCACTGACTCTTACCGATGCTGATACTGACGACAGCGTTTCCTTCGCTTCTTATCGAGCGGAATCAAATAATTACTATGCCGCTGCGCCCTATGGTGCAAGTTATGTCCTATTGAGCTTTTCATTTGATGAAGCGGTAGAGATCGCCTCGTATGAGATAACCACGAGCTTGCCAGCAGAGTCAAACTACCAAACACGCGCAACCATTGAATCTCCCGAATTCGCGAACAATATGATGCAGGGAGAAAATGGTACTGTCGAAATAACGGCCATCCGAAACTTCTACATTAGCGGTTCTTATAATATAGACATTGATAAAGACCAAGATGGCAATATTGATACAACACTGGTCGGCACCTTTGGTTTCGATCTTCGCTAAACCTTTTATGCGCAACCAGTCTAAAAATACTAATGCAATCGCAACACAGGCCGTCGAAGATTGACGGCCTTATATTTTACTCCCCAAGACTGGATTTTTCCTCTTGGTTGGGGTTCAATCCTTTCGCCTGCTATTGAAATTCACTACTTCGCGCTAAGCTCAAAAAACGAGCCACCCAAAAGCTAGAAATTAGACGCGTTGAAACCGTACGAGAAGCGCTAAGCTGCCGCTGAGCGGTCAAACCAATAAAGTTTCAATCGCCGACTAAATCTCTTTCTCAATAAAAAGCGCCATAAAAACGCATTGCTTAGGCCAACCATTATGACCCACCAAGAAATTCTCACCTTCTGGTTCCAGGAAATAACGCCCAAAGATTGGTGGGTGAAAAGTGATAGATTGGATCAAGAAATTAAAACGCGCTTTCTTTGCGTTCACCAAGCCGCTTGCAATGATGAGCTGTGCGATTGGCGCACTAGCCCAGAAAGCCGGTTAGCGGAAGTAATCATACTGGATCAGTTTTCTAGAAATATCTACCGGGGTCAACCCGAAGCATTTGAAAATGATGCGCTGGCACTCACTTTAGCGCAAGAGGCTATTTTCAATCGTTGCGATCAGGACCTTGCTCCAACACAAAGAGCCTTCCTATATATGCCGTTCATGCACAGTGAGTCCCCTTTTGTGCACGTTCAAGCGGAAAGGCTTTTCAAACAGGATGGAATGGAAGGCAACTACGAGGCGGAGCTCAAGCACAAGGCCATCATCGATCGCTTTGGGCGTTATCCGCACCGTAACGCTTCCTTAGGCCGCGAATCCACGCCAGAAGAAAATGCGTTCCTACTAGAGCCCGACTCATCGTTCTAACCTGCCTAACAACAGACTATCGAGACTCCACTTGCTCGGCTCAGCGAATCTCAATAGTCTGCTAACCTAAAGCCACTGAAAGACCCAACAGCTTGATCTCATCACTAAGACAATGAGCTAGGACAGCCCCGCTATTTTTAGCATTTTTTCTCTTCTATAACGCGTCAAGAAACTGTGCGTCAGTTTTCAAAAACGCATCGATTATTTCTGGGTGGCTATCTGCAGAAAGATCTTGTAAACCGAAGCCCTCCACCAACCTGTCAGAGTCCACCACACCGCTATTATCACGAAATGCCAGTGCAACGTAACACAGCACAGCTGTTTCGCCTTTAATGCTGAAGCGGTGCTCTACGATCAAGAATTTATCTGTCCGGCCCACAAACTGGGAGCTCAGATCGTACTTTACAAAGATATCGATGGATCGTCGATAAAGCAAATGGCTAGACGTGACCACAGGCACCCACTTATTTTTCATCATTGGGCGAATAATTCCCGCATCAAGGTAAAGCTGAACTCTTGCCACGTCCATAATAGAAAGATAGCGGCCATTGTTGATGTGGAAGTTCGCGTCACAATCCCAAGGCATGACAATTAGGGGCAGAGAGGTTGCGTCGTAGGGGCCTTTTACTTTATTCGTAAACAGGTGGTAAAAATACGCATAGACCATGCGAGCCATAATAAACATCGGAATACCTTTTAATGCACGTTAAAATGAGCGCGTATCTTAACTGCCATTTGCCCACAAAACCACAAGCCGTGATCCACTTCAGGGAGGTCTTGATATAGTGAAAGCCCTGATGGCTTTTTTGAGGGCATTTCGCTAGACTGCCCAGAGCCATCCTCTAACCACTACCACCTGATGACACCTAACTCTATGGCCGATATCAAGCCCGCTACCCCAGAAGACACCCTAGAAAACGACAAGGTGTACGCCTCCCGAATTGGCGTCATTCTATTAGGCGCTATTTCCATTGGTCTCGCAGGGCCTATCGCCGTCAATATCCATCAGATAATACATGTGTTGTGCGCAGTGAAAGGTGAGTGTTTTGGAGACAATCTCTGGCTGGAGGGTGTTAGCGCCCTCCCTTTGTGGAATTTGCTATTCGGAACCGCCGCTGCAGCGATGTTTATCCTGTCTGTTTTGAGCCATACGTTTATTT
>JAHRVS010000443.1 GCA_019090565.1 Gammaproteobacteria bacterium | reverse complement strand
TATTTGTAGCGGCGTCTTTCATATCACCTTGAATATTCGACCTTTTCATCTATAACTAAGATGGCAATATGTATCTGTGGCGTTTTTTTTTTGTCGTAATGGGGCAGGTTAATCGCTTTATACATACGTTTTTACGCAGTAGTTGAGTCACTGTCTAAGGCTTCTAGAAAACTGGCATACGGTGCATCTGAGTACATTAGCTTTCTATTCGAGTCGAACCTGAGTATGGATTCTATAATCTGTGGAGTCGTACGTAGGGCTTCCTTATCCTTACATAAACTTCACTATTTATTGGAAGTACTCTCTATTGAGGAGCAGTAACTATTATCGGTAAATCATCCATTCTTTTATGCGGATAAACCCATCGAAATACCAAAGATGAATAATAAGCAAGTGGGGGCAAGGTTTATGAGAAAAAATTGCAAGTTTTTAGGGTTGGTATATGGGCTGAGTTTGTTGATATCGACATCGCTCCAGGCTCAAGAGACCATAATGGCAATCAATGGCTTTGCTTCGGCGGGTTTTATCACGGGCGACTTAGATGCCCCACTTTATAGCGAGAGGGACATTATCAGTGAATCAGCCACTTTTGGTGCTGATAATGGGGTGGGCCTACAAATTTTTTCAGAAGTGAATGACAAAGTGAGCTTTACGGGCCAGCTACTGGCAAAAGGCTTGGTTGATGGGTACAGCCTTGATGCGCACTGGGCCTTTATTGATTACCACCCAAGGCATGATCTTTCTTTCAGGGCGGGTCGCCTTGTATTGCCAGTAATGATGGTCTCTGAGTTTGTAGATGTTGGGTATGCCTATCCATGGGCGAGGCCACCGACGGAGGCTTATTCGGGAGTTCCTTTTGCCTCCTACTCGGGTATAGATGTTATTTATACCCTCAACGTTGGACACAATAATTTAATTATTCAGCCCTATCTTGGGTCGATACCTTCGTCAAGTAGTACTGGGGGGGACCTCAGGGCAGATCTTGGCGTAGGCCTGAACTTAGCCTATCAGTTCGAATACGGTTTTCTTAGAGCACATGTCATGCAGGTGGAGGGTTTAGCAGGCACTAGCTCCTCTTCGGGCTTGACCCTTCAATTGGACGCGCAAATTATTGCCATTGGGGCGGATGTAGAGTTTGGCAATGTGGTGGTGATTTCTGAATACATCAAAAAGGATTTTGAGCTCACTGGGCTTGAACCCTATTCAGAAGTTGGTGGTGAGGCAGCGTACTTGACTTTGGGTTATCGAATGGGGAAGTTTTTACCCCATATTACCTTTGCAAGCGCTGATAGCGACGTGGAGCAGGCTTCAGCACTGGACGTGGCGCTTGAGCAAGTGATGGCAGATCCCGCCTTTTTGGCGTATATGGGCACTCTTAGCCCTGCAGAACAGCAGGCATTAGTGGCAGACCCGATTGCCGCATTGAGCGATCCAGCCGTACAGGCGGGGTTAGTCGGCGCAGGTATTGTAACACCCTCTGAGTTGCAGGCATTTCCTAGCTTGGTAGGTATGCTGTTACCGCCTCCTCCTTTGGCGTATAAACAAACGTCTATCACCTTAGGGCTTCGGTATGAAATGTTGTCCAATACAGCACTTAAACTGGAGTACCAAGAGATAGAACCACAGGAAGAGTCTTGGGGTTTGTTTGTCTCTGAGCCTGCAGATAAAGTTAAACTGGCTAGTTTCGTTATCGACGTGACGTTTTGAGGAGTCGGTAAAATGAAAAAATCGATTGTTTCAATATTTATTTTATTCCCACTAATGTTTTTAGGTAGCGTAAACAGTTATGCCGGGCTTGTGGTGGTGGTTCACCCTAGTAATAGTCTGCAAGCAATTAGCAAGGAGAACTTAAAGCGTATTTATTTGAGTAAGAAAAAGAAATTTTCTGATGGTTCGTTGATTTCTCCTCTTGATCACCCTAAAGACAGTGAGACAAAAAAGATATTCTATAAAGAAGTGGTGGGTAAAAGTCTGTCGCAAGTTTCTTCTTATTGGTCACGCCTTATCTTTTCGGGTAAGGGTATACCACCAAGGGTGATGAGAGGTGATGAAGAGATCAAGGTTTGGGTGGCCTCGCATTCAGAGGGTATTGGCTATATAAATGAAAACAATACAGATAACAGCGTTAAAGTTATTTTGAATATTAAGTAGCTGATTTAGGGGGTTTTTATGACTTGGATTCAAATAATAAGTGCATAACTGGAATAGGTAGAAAAGAAGGTTAGCCAGCTATAAGCTAACCATTTTTTCTCCTGCCAGAGATGCAATGATGAAAACATATAACCAGCTAACCTATGAGCAACGATGCCAGATTTCTATCCTAATTAAAATAGGTACTTCTCAGCAAGTCATCGCTGATATGGTGGGCGTGAGCCAATCCACCATTAGCAGGGAGTTGAAGCGGAATACCGGGCAGCGGGGATACCGTGAAAAACAAGCCCAGACACAGAGTAATATTCGGCGCCAAAGCGCTGAGAAGGCAATTAAGATGACGCCGGACATGATTACTCTTATAGAAGAAAAGCTAGAGGCGAAGTGGAGTCCAGATCAAATATCAGGT
>JAHRVS010000442.1 GCA_019090565.1 Gammaproteobacteria bacterium | reverse complement strand
CCACGACGATAATTTTGGTGTCGTTGTCCTTGAAGGTGATCTTGTGAGGCAGGTAAATGTTACCTGTCTTGCGGTAATTGTGATAGTGGACCTCCCAGGGCCCTTGTTTGAGGTGCTCAAGGCGTCCCTTACTATCTAGCGTAAAAGTTTCAAGGTCTTTGCGCGCCATGCCAGGGTTGCCGGTCACCCAGTTTCTTGCGCTAGCAAGAGGAAATACCCAGCCAAGGGACTCATCAAGTAATTGCTGGGGGTTGCTCGATTCGATTTTTCCTGTGGTTGCGCTGTGCACTTCTAAATAATCTGTGGTGCCTTTTGCGCTTAGCGCCCCTTGTCCAAGAGGGCCAGTGAGCTGGATATTGAAGCGTTCACCTTGTTGCTGCCATTGAATGCTGGCGCTGCTGGCACGGAATGCTGAGCGACTGCCGATGCGTCCGTTGAGTGTCCAGTGGGTGAGGTTTTGAAGCTGCAGATGGTGCGAGGACCACAGCCTAGTGATTGCCTCACTGTAACCAACCGGTTCCGGTGTTTTTATCTGGGCACAAGCGGCAAGAAGCAAGCAGGCGCTTACAATAAATGTTTTCTGCATATCAGAGCTGAAAGCGTGTCATGACAGCATTGAGGATTTCACTATCAGGGTTTTGTTTTAGGGACTCTTGAAGCACAGTTTTGGCTTCCTCTTTATGCCCAGAAACCCAAAGTACTTCTCCGAGGTGAGCAGCAATCTCCTGATCAGGCATTACTTCGTAGGCTTTACGCAAATAACTCAGTGCTTTTTTCAGGTCATTGAGCCGGTAGTGAATCCAACCCATACTATCGATGATGGCTGGGTCATTGGGAGCCAATGCGTACGCGCGCACGATGTAGGTGAGCGCTTCGTCGAGTTTTTTACTACGGTCTGCGAGGGTGTAGCCGAGCGCATTTAAAGCGGATGCGTTTTGAGGGTTGCTCTCAATGATGTTGAGCAAGTCCTCCTCCATTTCGTCCAGCTTAAGCAACTTCTCTGCGACCATCGCTTTTCTATAGAGCAGTTGAGGATGGTTCTCATAGGTAAGCAAGGCTTGTTTGAGTAGCTGGTAGGACTCTTCGTAACGCTTCCTATTAGTTAACAGCTCACTGTGCGCGAGAATAAAAATACTACTGAATTGGGGGTAGGTAGTCTGGTCTTTGGTGAGGGAGTTAATGGCTTCTGTCGTTTTGTTTTGCTGGTCAAGAATATCGGCAATTTGTATTCGAGCACCGACAAGGTTTCGACCACTTTTGACTTGGTGCAAGTGCGCGAGGGCAGCATTTAGATGCTTAGTACCTTCGTCAATAGCGGCTAAGTAATAGTGTGCATTGCTGGCGTTACTCCCCGTTTTAACTAATTGCTCGAAATAGGGGCGGGCTTGCGCACTAAGGCCATTTTTTATATAAATCATCCCGAGTGAGAAGAGCAGTTTCTCATCATTAGGACTGAGGGTTTGTGCTACAGAGAGCTGATTTTCTGCTTCCTTCAAATTTTTGGCCAGCAGAAGCTGCTGGGCATAAACCAATCTTAGTCGTACATTCTTCGGGTGTTTCTTTACCGCCTTGAACAATAATGATAATGCTTCTTTTCCTCTTTCGAGCCTGCTCAATAGTCTCGCTTGTGCAATAAGGGCAGGGATAAAATTGGGCTCAAGCTTGAGCGTCTGTACAAAGGACTGCAGTGCCTGGGGGTTTTGTTGATTCATTTCAAGCAGCATCCCCTTCGCAAGCAAGAGCGGGGCATTTGAAGAATGTTTTTGACTAAGTTGGGCAACCATTTGAATGAGCTTGTCTCGTTCTGAATGATTAAGCCTAGAGGCGCTTTTAATTAGCTCGTCGATATTTATATTCGCCGATAACCGAAGCAAGGTGTCGACGTGTGTGAGTGCTTCTTCATGGAGCCCGAATACCATCAGCTGTTGAGCTAGCACTTGCCTGGCTTCAATTGAATCTGGTTCGACATCAACCCATAGCCTAGCAGTATCAAGGATGGGTTTGGGTGCGTGCATATAGCGGGCGATACGGTTCGCTCTGGCAACAACCTTTGGGTCGCGAGTGACTTCGGCCTGCTTGAGATATTGATTTAAAGTGATATCAAGCCGTCCACGGTGTCCGGCAATCTCGGCGATGAGCAAAGAATAAAGCGATTCGGTAGAAAACTCATCTTGGTCTATCAGCTCAGTGAACTGAGGTTTAACCATGGTGGAACTGACCATCTTCTCTTGCACAGTGGGGGTGCCTGGTTCGGGTGATGTGATAGGTGAGAGAGGCGGAGTGGGTTCGGGCTGGTTGGTGCAGCCAAGTAGGGTCTGAAAGAGACCACTAATAAAAAGCAGAGCTAAAAAGCGGAGAAGTTTTTTTTGCATAGGATGGCAGAGAGTTTATTCACCGTGACGGGTTAAATGTAGCTAACAGCTATCAGACTGTTAAAGGGGGCTTATAGTTCATGCCTTGACCAAGGATTAAGCATCCATTACATGTGGGCAGCAGAAGCATTTTTAATAGCCTGAAGGACATTGTTAAGAGGTCCTTATGCTGTCCAGTCTAGCAGTTTGCATCGCTTATTTGTCTTTCATGAGCTATTTTTGATGTATTAGCGTTGTTTTGTCGGGCTTTGTTCCCAGTTGGTTTGAGTTTGGAATAGAATTGGCGCAAAATCCGCTTCCTGTTGCGTTGAATATAAAGTTATATGGCTCTTTTG
>JAHRVS010000441.1 GCA_019090565.1 Gammaproteobacteria bacterium | reverse complement strand
CATGATTGGAACCATGTCATTGCCGATATGACCTCGGGCAAGCTAGCGGGCACATTTATTTTATCTCCTCTGGCCATGAACCTGATTCACGAAGGATTCCCAGGAAAAATAGTGCTCATGGCCGACCGCAATGGCAACGGTTTTATACTGTCCAACAAGATTAAATCCATCGATGCGCTCAAAGACCAAAAAACCATTATTGCTGTCCCCCATACGTACTCACAGCACCATGTCTTACTTCACACGATTATTAAGCAACATGCTATCCCCAAGGAAAATGTAAAAGTCCTGGGCATGCCTCCCAGAGACATGATCAACTCATTACGTAACGGCGAAATTGATGGTTTTGTTGTCGGTGAACCCGAAGGCAATCGCTCAATCAAGCTCGGTATTGGCTGGATGGCTGCCATCTCCCCCCAAATATGGAAAGACCATATGGATCATGTTTTTCTTGCCTCCGATAATTTCATTGAGAAACAACCAGAGAAATTGCAGGAGCTTATTACCCAACTGGTACGGGGTGGTGAGTTCATTGAGCAGAACCCTCATCAAGCGGCCATCATGGGCGAAGACTATACCGGCGCCCAAGCCAGTGTGTTTGAAGAAGTGCTCACCACACCCCCCGACTGGATCACCTATACCAATATGGTGGGCAGCGAACAAGACATTCGCTCTATGGCGCAGAAGCTGGTAGAAATGAAACTGTGGCCAGAGGTGCCCGAAAACATTAACAGCCACTATTTCGACATGCGCTTTGCGAAAGTCGCCGAACAGACAATTCGACCTAAATCCAAATAGGTGGTCCATGTCGCAAAGTCGCTCTCTTAAACAATTATGGGTGTACATCTGCCTTGTTGCAGTGGTGATTCCCATGTTGTCGCTTGGCGCCTGGTTTAGCTTTTCCATGTTCCAGCACCAGTTAGCCAAAGCCTTATCAGACGAACATCATGCAAACACCGTTCTGCAACTGGAAATTGATTCTGAGCTAGAGCGCTACAAAACACTGCTTGAAAACAAAAGCGATCCGCTGTCATTTCTCCTAGACAACGCCACGGACCCAAGCACTCTCCAGCAAATAAATAGATTATTGAAACATATCATTGAGCGCGAGCCTGCAATACACGAAGTCACCATTCTATCCGCTCAAGCCAAGACCATCACTGTGATTGAGCAAGAAAAAATCCACCCGAAAGCCGACTTGATGCCACACCCTGCGTTGCCTTCAGCAGATTGGCTCGCAGGCATTAGCCGAAAACATGAAAGCCCTGAAGTTGTCATCCCTTTATCAGGGAAAACCTATGTAGGAACAACTACCGCACACGACAACACCACCACCTTTAGCATCGCAGCGCCCGTTGGGGCACCTGCAAAAGCCATATTAATTGCACAGATAGACGTAAACAAACTATGGCAATCCAGGGGGAAAAGAAATAATCAACTAAGCACCCGCCCCAGCAAGGCCAATAATTACATGCTCGACCGTCGTGGCGCCCTGTTAACAGAACTAAAGGGAAGCAAATATGCACCCGGCGACCTGATGACCCACATGCAGATCGCCCGCGCCGCACTGATTAATAAGACGTGGCCGGTAAACAGCGCATATCGCGGTGCATATCAGCACCAAGTCTATGGCACCCTCACAACCATCCCCTCATTAAACTGGGCATTAATCTCCGAAGTCAATACCACTGAAATTATTCAACCTATTGCAAGCTCCTTATTCCAGGTATTCGTAGTCATTATATTCGCCATGTCCGCTGTAATTTGGTTTGTATTACGCTTGGTAAATAAAACCATAATGCCTATTCAAGATGCCTGTGATGCCATCGAACGCGTCGCAAGCGGTCAGTTTGAATTGCAACTACAACCACCCGGGATTCGCGAGTTTGACATGATGACTCAAGGCATCACCCGTATGGCCCAAGCTCGCCAAGGTGCGGAGCAGTCCCTAAGAGAAAAAGAACAAGACCTTGCTATCACCCTAAACAGCATCGGTGATGCAGTGATTACCACGAATACCCAGGGCCATATCACACTAATGAACCCCGTCGCAGAGAAATTAACAGGTTGGGCACAAACTGAAGCAAAGGGCATGCCGCTGAAAACAGTATTCCCTATCGTCAACTCGCTGACCCATAAGCCTATAGAGAGCCCTGTTGAACGAGTCATTAAAACAAGTGAGACCATTCACCTCAGCAGTCATACCACACTTATTTCCAAAGACGGCACCGCGCTCCATATTGCTGACTCAGCCGCTCCCATTACCAACAATGGAGTCGTCACAGGCGTGATTCTGGTTTTTAACGATATGACGCAAGAGTACAAAATTCGAGAAAGCCTCAAATCAAATGAATTGGAACAAAGGGAAATATTAAGCTCATTGATTGATGCGGTCATCACCATTGATGAAACTGGCGCCGTGCTCACCTTTAACCGGTCTGCCGAACTATTATTTGGTTACCAAGCCAGTGAAATTGCTGGCAAGAATATCAACCGATTAATGCCAGAACCCACGGCCAGACAACATAACGGCTATATACAACGCTATATTCATACCGGCGAACCCCACATTATCGGCCTTGAAGTGGGGAGAGAAGTTATCGCCATGCGTAAAAATAAAGAAAATTTTCCGATGCGGCTGTTAATAAAGGAATTACCAAAAGGCATAAATGGCCGGCGCCGCTTTGTAGGCTCTTGCCATGACTTAACCTCTGCAAAACAGCAAGAGGAGCAACTTCGTCGCAGTCAAAAGATGGATGCCCTCGGAAAACTGACCGGCGGAGTCGCTCATGACTTTAATAATATGCTCAGCGTTATTTTGGGCTACTCGGAGTTACTAAAAAACGACCTCGCTAATCAGCCCAAACTTCTCTCTTACGTTGATTATATCTCTCATGCTGGTGAGCGTGGAGAAAAGCTCACCAAGAAACTCTTGTCTTTTTCTAAAAACAAGGCACTCGAAGCAAAAAAACTGGGCATCAATGAGCTGTTATTAGAACAACAAGATATGTTGCAGAAGACACTCACTGTGGCTGTGGAGCTGTCCTTCGACCTTGAGGAACACTTATGGCCAACTTTTTTGGACAGCAACGACCTAGAAAACGCCATTCTCAATATGTGCATTAATGCCATGCATTCGATGGAGAATAACGACGATCCGCCGAAACTTCATATCCGAACCCGCAATCAAACCCTCATTGTCACAGATGCGCATTCATTGGATTTAGTGCCAGGCGATTACGTCGTACTTAGCTTGATCGATAACGGTACGGGCATTGACGAAGACATTAAAGAAAAAATTTTCGATCCCTTTTTTTCTACCAAAGGGGAGCAAGGAACAGGCTTAGGGCTTTATCAAATCTATGGGCTTGTTAAGCGCGCAGGCGGAGCAATCAAGGTTTATTCTGAGTGTGGTGAGGGGAGTAATTTTACTCTTTATTTCCCTCGTCATACACAGGGTAACAAGACAAATGCCGAAACGGAAAAAACAAAAGGAACCCCATTGGCGAAAGGTGAAACCATTCTAGTTGTTGACGATGAGGCTGCTTTGCGCGATTTAACCTGTGAATGGCTAGAAGGCCAAGGCTACAACGTATTATGTGCTGCAAACGGCAAACAGGCATTAAAGGTACTTGAGAGTGAATCCGTGGCGCTGCTCTTATCTGACATCATCATGCCAGAAATGGATGGTGCGCAACTCGCCGTGATTGTGCAAGATAAATACCCGAATATAAAAATACAGTTGGCCAGCGGTTTCTCTCGTCATAACCATGATGAGATAATTAGCGATAGCTTGCGTGAAAACTTACTGCATAAGCCCTATCATTCACAATCGTTATTTAGAAATATTCGCGCCTTACTTGATGAAGATGGCTCAAGGTCATCACATGGTGCCAGCCTCGAATTACACCATTAACCACATGTAAATACCCTAAACATGATCTTTCCCCAAAAATCGGCGTGCCTCATAAACGACGGCGAGGCAGAAATGGTCAACAGCTGATTAGATCACTCATCAGCCACTTCAACATCATCGGTTTTTCAATTCCAACTAAACCTTCAAAATTCGCAGCAATCGCAGTCGCTGCCTAGGCGCTTGCTCCAGCCTCTCCACTAATAAAAACGAATAAACATGAGACACCCCTAACTCGATAAAGCCGTAGTAACTGGCTAATGAAGTTTTTACTTTATACGTCGCAAGGTGGTGCCTTGCGTTCATCGTTTCAGTTTTCGCTTAAGCCAGCGTAGGGGTATGAAAGAGGGCCTCAATACCTGCTTCAATCACCGCCTCAGTGAGAGATGCCACCTGTGCACGGGCCTGCGCTGTTTTTACAATAGAAACATGGCTAACCCTACGAGGCAGACCCAATGCGCGTCACTACCTAGAGAAACTAATTGGTTCGGCTATCGGCCAATGGGACATAAAGTCACGCTCTATTTATCGCTTCGACAAACAACTATTGGGCGTCTCCAAAAACAATGACTTTCGCATGAGAACAAGAAAACCCCGCAGGTCGAACCACCGTGTATAATGCATACACGGTGGTTCGAGTACGGATCTGACCCAGCAACCCCGTGAAAAGTGTATTTATAGAGGCGCCCTATAGACAAACAGGGGGTACCTGACTGCTGCACCGTGTAGCAATATCCTTTATACTCACTGGTTTCCCGAAAAATCACAGGAAGGCATAGGCCACGGTTTGAGTCATGGAGTTTGTTCGCGGTATAGAAAACTTTAAAGCACCACCGGAAGGCCTTGTG
>JAHRVS010000440.1 GCA_019090565.1 Gammaproteobacteria bacterium | reverse complement strand
ACTCACAGTAGTTTGGCGTGAATTCTACTGTCGAATAACCGTGGTTAGTGCTGTCGAAATAACGGATATGAATGTTGCTGGCTTTCACCAACAGGTAGCCCAGACCTTTGAAGAGGGCCTCTTTCACTACATCGGGATTATTTTTTAACACAGCCTCCCCAAGGCTTGCCGAGGTAATTGCGGGCGTCATAAATTCCACACCCAAAGGCGGGTTCTCTTCAGAAGTGGGCTGGTTGTTATAGTCGTCCCTGATATAAGAAGCGATGGTGGAGTGCAAGTCACCGGTTAACACAACAAAGTTATCAATGTTCTGCGCTTTGATCTGGGCCATTAGCCAATTCCGCTCAGCCTCATAACCATCCCAGGCATCTACTTGTAACACTTGCTTTTTTTCCTCTTGGAGATAAACACCAAGGCGCCCCATGAAAGTCTGGTTTCCCAAGACTTTCCATTGGCAAGCGCTAGCGCTGAGGCTATTCACCACCCACTCTCTCTGGTGTTGGCCGTAGAGCGTCTGGCCCGGCTGCGCCACATCGCACAGGGGTAAATAACGTTCAAAAAGTGCCTCTTCACCACAGGGGTGAGGACTCCGGTAGCTGCGCGTGTCCGTCATAAGCAGCTCAACCAGACCACCAAATCTAAACTTCCTGTACAGGGTCAGCGCTTGATGCGGGTGCGTGGCGTTGAGGTTTAAGGTTGCTCTGACTGGTACGTATTCATACCATGCTTGCTGTGAATCAAGCTTTAAACGGGTCAGCAATTCGGCAGAATTTGCATAATCAGGGTCGGTGGAAAACGGGTGTGTCGGAGCACCAAGGGTGTCTCGGTCATAATCCCAGTAACAGTCATCCGATGTTTCGTGGTCATCGGTGGTGATGATCCAGGTATGGTTTTCCATCGCCTTTTGTAGCTGGGGGTCACTTCTATATAGGCGGTAAAGGCTACGATAATCACCTAGATCCATTGCCGTTAGAGCGCCACTGGGCAGCTCAATGCGGCGGTTTTCAAACAGGATATCCTCTTCATCGAGGTGGCTTGCCGTTTCATAGATAAAATCACCAAGGTGAATGACAAAGTCGATGCTGTCGTCTTCTGCAATGTGGCTTAGGGCATTGTAATACCCATTGCCATAATCTTGGCAGGTAATTTGGGCAAATTTAATCTTATCGATTGATGCATCGTCAGCAGGGGTCGTTTTGCAGCGGCCGGTTCGGCTTACTGTGTTGTCATAAATAAACCGATAGAAGTAGCGCTGATTCGATTCGGGCAATAATCCATTCAGGTCAATGTGTACGGTCAGGTCGGACAGTAAGCTGATTTCTGCCGGAGGCACCTCGCCTTCGAGCACCAGGGAGTCATCACTGAAAATTTCGTCACTCGCCACCTGAAATATTAGTGCCTGCAGGGGCCGGTAGGCAGCATAGGCGATGTGCGTCCAAAGAATCACGCCACTTGGCGTGGGGTCACCCGATGCGATAGACAAATCAAACACTGCGGCCGAATTCCGATTAAGGGTCTGGTTGTTCACCAAACGGCGCGCCTGCACGCTAGGCGCCGATGCTGCGCCCCCTCCGCATGCTGTAATGATGAATGGCGTCGCAAGGCTGGCGGCCAAATAACCAAGGAATTTTCTACGGTCAGACGAGTACAAGGGCAACTCTCCAGCAATGTGTGATTACAATTAATCAAATTTCAATGATGTTGTTTTTTTGGTGGCTATTCAGCTCACTCTCAAATTCTCGTATGGTCGCGCTAAAAAATACGCATTTATACTTATAAGCTCACAGTGCGGAGCTTTGCCCTGCGAACAACTGAAGCACTTACAGGGTTTACTGAAATAGTTACATTTATTAATGAGTCAGAAGTCTACCTCCCTTTCACACCAGAAGCAGCAGTAGGGTGTGAAAATTGGGCTCAAAGTACGCAATGAGTGGGCGCGATGCGGCGGGCTCTAATAACCGGCTAGGTATAGATAATATCTGTAGGTCGGCTCTAAAAATAGTGGCTTTCATGTGAGGCAAGAGTGCCTCAAAACGGACGACTGCATGGGTTCACAGCAATGCAGAACGCAATTGCCGAGAACCGCCGTGTACAAGGCAGCCATGAGCACTCGAGTACGACGTTGACGCAGCTATCGCGTAAAAAGTCCATTTTTAGAGATGCCCTTTATTAAATGGGTACATTGTAATCAGCCCTAAGCGTTGTAGTGAAGCTGGGCTTTGCCGCCCTTCTAGTTTTTTATCTAACCCTTGCCTAATCCTCCCTTGCAAAAAGCCCCTGTAAAAAACCCATTGCTTGTATTACCATGACTAAATAGTAATCGTTATCATTTACATTGGCATTATTCTTTGATTAAATACTTTGGCTGAATACGTTCGTTTGGAGTGACCCATGCCTCGTAGCATTACATTGATTTTCATTCTATGTTTCCCCCAGCTGCTGCTCGGAAACACCTCTGCACTAAAAGGTCAGGTGCACCGCGCACCAGCGAGCAAAACGCAATTGCTCGGCGAGGCCTTATTTTTTGATACCAACCTGTCCCAACCCCCTGGGCAATCTTGCGCCAGTTGCCACGACCCCCGCTTTGCCTTTACAGACCCAGACAAAGACCAAACCCTTTCAGAGGGGGCAAACAAGGGCCGTTTTGTTACCCGCAACACACCTACTGCCATGTACACGCGCTTCACCCCTCCCTTGCATTTTGATAACGATGAAGGGCTATGGATAGGCGGCCAGTTTTTGGATGGCCGCAAAAATACGCTCGAAGAACAAGCCAAGCTGCCCTTTTTAGGCTTCGCTGAAATGGCTAACATTGATGGGCAGAGCGTGGTCAATAAAGTCCGCAAAGCCTCTTACGCCCCCCTTGTTAAAGCCCTCTACGGTGAAGATATTTTTAATGACAGCGAGGCGGCATTTGATGCCATTGCATCCGCCATTTCGGCTTTCGAGCGTACATCCCAATTTAACCCCTTTAGCTCCAAGTACGACCTGTACCTTGCTGGCGCTGCCACCTTGTCAAAACAGGAGCAATTGGGCCTGAAACTGTTTGAGGCTGAAGACAAAGGAAACTGCGCAGCGTGCCACCCTTCTCGGCCCGATAAAAATGGCCAAATGCCACTTTTTACAGACTATTCCTACGACAACTTGGGGCTTCCTGCGAACCCTCTGGTACCAACAGTCGATTTAGGCTTGGGCGTGACGGTGAAAGACCCAGCTGAAAATGGGAAATTCCGCGTGCCGACCTTGCGTAATGTCGCCCTTACATCCCCCTATACCCACAACGGTAGCTTCTCGACGCTGAAAGAGCTGTTAGAATTTTACAATACCAGAGACACGGATTCTCGCTGGGGAAAGGCTGAAGTACCGGCAACCATGAACACGCAAGAGTTAGGGGACCTAAAGCTAGAAGATGAAGAAATCGACGCCTTGGTGGCCTTTCTAAAAGCACTCACAGATGGGTATCAAGAAAATCGTCACAGCCCCTCAAAAAGCCCTTAGCAACGCCCCTCGCTTAAGGTGCCTGCATCGGAATAAAGCGCTTACACTATTTTTCTGAAGCCCTATCAGGTAGCTGGCTATAGAGGTAAGCAATCTCTTCACGGTTTTGCTGATTCATTTGATGCAGCTCATCAAGCTGAATAACAAAAGAGCTTTGCATAGACAGTATGGCACTTTGCAACTCTGCGGTACTGCTTTGAGCAGAATCAAACTTCACCAAGGGGTGTGAGTGAACGAGAGGCGCACGGGAAGTGCTGCTCAAGTTTACATAGGTAATACCAAAACCAGCCGCTATTACTCCCATTGCCGTAAAATAGAGGCTGGCTCGTCGTACGGGTAGCTTTTTTAGCACGTTTTACTCTCTCCCAAATATAAATATAGAGAGGGGCTTACAATGCCCCCAGAAATTTTTAATCCGCCGTTAATAACCAAAAACCCATTTCTTATGCCGCTAACTAGTCGCCCGTCTTAAAGCCAATGCTTTGCAAGTAAGCGCAACGGTGCTTCCCATGACAGCTCACTGCGGCTATAGGACACACAAGGATTCAAATGCACTATCGTGGAGGCAGGGTGTTCTTTAAACGTCACTTTAAGCGGTCATGGTGCTTACTCAAAAAACTAACACTTAGAACATAGGCTGCCCTTCACTGGCCCTACCTCAGCGAAATAGCCTGTCTATAAATAGTGGCGGTAGTTTCATTTAGTTTTGGCTTCACGTCTGTGCGCTTGTTCTCAAATAAAATGCCAATTAATCACGGTGCCGCTCTGAGATGATTCCTGCTAAATCATTAAGGGCAAAACCATATACCCAGTACCAAGTTGGAAAATAGTATGATCAACACACCTAAACTTCTCGCCTTCTCCGGCAGTTTGCGCAACGATTCATGGAACCACAAGCTCGTATGCGTCGCAGCCGATGCAGCCCGAAAGGGGGGCGCCGAAGTGACATTAATTCGCCTATCGGATTACAGGCTTCCTCTGTTAAACCAAGATGATGAGCCATCACTACAAACCCATCCCGAACTGCTTGCTTTGCGCGCCTTGTTTTCTGATGCAGATGGCTTGTTAATTGCCAGCCCAGAGTACAACGGCTCTTTGACTCCCGTGTTAAAAAACACCTTAGACTGGATGTCACGCCTCGCCCCAGACGGCAGCTACCAAAGCGCTTACCCCAACAAGGTGGTGGGGCTATTAAGTGCTTCACCGGGCAACTTGGGAGGCATTCGTGGCTTGAGTCATTTGAGGGATATTCTTACTAGCGTAGGCAGCTTGGTGGTACCGCAACAAATGTCGGTTAACGCTGTCCATGCCGCCTTTTCGGAAGGTGGATCCTTCGTTGATGAAGCGATGAATAAGCGACTGGAGGCAATGACCGATTCGGTCATAAAAATTATCAAAGGACAGCGGTAAAAACAAAGCGGCCTAAACCTGCGCTGCCTCATCAAACAAACCTGCGGCTTGAAATTGCAGTTGGTAAAGGCTTTGATAGAGCCCTTGCTCTGCAAGCAGGGCCGCATGACTGCCGCGCTGCACAATGTCACCTTGGTGCATCACTAATATTTGATCAGCCTGGGTGATGGTTGAGAGGCGGTGTGCAATGGCGATGATGGTCATTTCCCCTTTCAGTTTTCGTATTGCCTGTTGTACTTTGCGTTCGCTGGCGGAGTCAACATTGGCAGTGGCCTCATCCAGCACGAGCAAGCTTGGCTTGCCTGCTAGCGCGCGGGCCAAACTAATCAGTTGGCGTTGGCCCGATGAGAGGTTCGCACCACGTTCGGCCAGGTTTGTGTGGTATTTGTTTGGGAGGCTTTGAATAAAGCCATCAATGCCCGCCATTTCTGCGGCCCAATGAATACGCTGCTCCCCAAGGCTTCGCCCCATATCAATATTGTCGGCAATGCTGCTGCGGAATAAAAAACTGTCTTGTTGCACCATGGCAAACTGGCGGCGAATTTCTTTTTGCGGGTAGACATTGAGATTGTTTTCAGCAAACGTAATGGCGCCTGCACTGGGCTGATAAAAGCGCATGACCAAGTTTGCGAGGGTGCTTTTCCCGCTGCCTGAATGGCCGACGATTCCCACAAAGCCCCCGACAGGAACCTGAAAAGAAACATTGTTTAAAACATTTGTTTCTTGGTCATAAGTAAAATTGACCTGTTCAAATGCTAACAACCCTGGCTGGAGTTTGAGTTTGGCATTACCATGATCTGTTTCGGTGTCTTCATCCAACCACTGAAAAACACGCCCCGCAGAAACGGTAGACTGCTGAAACAAGTTTAACCTTTGCGTCATTTCAATGAGGGGTTCGGTGAATTGCCCGAGGTAATTTAAAAAGGCATATAGCACGCCCACCTCAATGCCTAAGTTGTGATGATTTAATCCAAAAAAATACAATAAACCTGCCAGCGTTAGCACGTAAAGGAAGTCCACCATGGGGCGCAATAAAAGCGCATCCATTTGCATGGTACGCATTCGGGCTATGAAGTGGTCATTCGATAGTGCGCTAAACCGCTGGGCAAAGCGTTGCTCTTGATTAAACAATTGCACCACGCGAACACCTTGAATACTTTCGTTCAGCGAGGCGTTAATTTGGGCGAGTAGTTCTCGGGCTTTATGAAATATCGGCGTACTCAAGTGGCGGTATAACACCATCACACCGATCACGACGGGTAAAAATAACAAGCAGATTAACATCAGCTGCCAATTCATTAGTGCCATAATGATAAAGATACCCAGAATACGAATGGTGTTTTTTAGGTACACGCCGAGTACGCCCACAAATAAATCTTTTACGGCTTCAGTATCATTGGTAACACGTGAGATCAGCGCGCCTACGGGCACGTGGTCAAAGCGCCTGAGTGGCATTTTTAGCAGGTGGGAAAAGATATTTTTTCGTAAGCGCAGCACAACCGCTTGCGCTAACTGATTAAGGCGCAGGGTTTCCTGGTAGCCCAGAAAGGCGGCAAGAATATTGGCGGCAATGTATAACGCGCCAAGCACTAAAATTGCTGAGGTGTCCCAGTTACCTGGCACAAGGTGGTCATCAATAAATATTTTAATTAAGTACGGGCCGGCTACCCCTGCAACGGTTGCTACGCCTAAAAGCAACAGCGTGATTGCCACCATGCGCTTGTCAGAAAAGGCGTAAAGGAGGAGCCGATGAATGATGGTGCGTGTATTCATCAATGCCCTTCTACCACGGCTTGTTCCAGCTGCTGATACCGATAAGCGTCTGCATACCAGCCGTTGTTCGCCATGAGCTGTTGGTGCGAGCCGCGCTCCACCGCTTGCCCTTGCCGCAGCACGACTGTTTCATCGGCATTTTCAACGGCGGTTAAGCGGTGGCACACAATGATCATTGCGCGGTCACCACGTTGTTTCTTCAATTGATGCAAAATACGTCGCTCTGTGGCCACATCCACTGCTGACAGGGCGTCATCGAGCACCAGTACGGGTGCATCGCGCAGCAGGGCTCTGGCAATGGATAGGCGCTGCTTTTGTCCGCCAGAGAGAGTTACGCCTCGTTCACCGACTTCGGTGTTGTAGCCCTTAGGGAGGCGCATGATGTCGTCATGAACGGCAGCCATTTCTGCAGCTGCGCGAATGTCTTCATCGCTCGCGGTGGGTTTTCCAAGACGGATATTTTCAGCCACCGTGGAGGAAAATAAAAACGGCTCTTGCGGAACAACGGCGAAGTGCTGATGGATGCTTTCTAGCGGATAATCTTGCAGTGCTGAACCATCAAGCTGCACCGTTACGCAGGGGGATTCATATTGACGCAACAGGAGTTGTAAAAAAGTCGATTTACCTGCCCCCGTTGGCCCTACGATACCCAGAATGCGTTTGGGGAGTAGCTGCCCGCTGAAGCCTGATAACGCGTCGTAGTCGGTCTCCGGGTAACGATAAGCGCTTATGTTCCAGCGGATGTCTGCGCTGGCACTGAGTGACTTTTCACCGTTGTCTTCCATGTCTGTCGGTGCTTTTAACACTTCTTGAATTCGCTGGTAGGAGACGGCGCCCCGTTTGAGTAAGTTGAGCAGCCATCCGTAGGCGAACATCGGCCAAATAAGCTGCCCTAAATACAGGGTAAAGCGGGTCAGCTCACCCACGGAAAATTCGTCCATTTGAATAAGCCATCCGCCACCGCCCACTGCCAGAAGGAACGAGGCGCCCATAGTGATAATAATAACGGGTTCGTACTTGGCCTCGGCACTGGCCACGGCTAGGTTGGCATCGCTGGCAGCTTCGGCATCCTTTGCAAAACTTTCTTCGGCCAAGGTTTCAATGCCGTAAGAGCGAATCAATCTTAGCCCGCTAATGTGCTCTT
>JAHRVS010000439.1 GCA_019090565.1 Gammaproteobacteria bacterium | reverse complement strand
GAGCTTGCCAGTACGTGGAACTCATGCGATGCACTTCCACCAATACTACCGGTGTCTGCGATGACGGCACGGAAATCCAAGCCGATGCGCTCAAAAATACGGCAATAGGCGTCATACATTAATTGATAGGTGTTCTCTAAAGAATCCTGATTTAGGTGGAAGGAGTAGGCATCTTTCATGATGAACTCCCTTGAGCGCATTACCCCGAAGCGCGGGCGAATTTCATCACGAAATTTAGTTTGAATTTGATAAAAAATCGCTGGTAGCTGCTTGTAGCTGTGTAATTGATTTCGAGCCATGTCAGTAATGACTTCTTCATGGGTTGGGCCAAGACAAAAAGCGCGATTGTGGCGGTCATTGATTCGCAGTAACTCAGGTCCATATTGTTGCCAGCGTCCAGACTCTACCCAAAGTTCCGAGGGCTGCACCACAGGCATCAGCACTTCCAGAGCGCCTGTTTTGTTCATTTCACTGCGCACGATGGCTTCAACGTTTCTGAGCACCCTTAGTCCAGTGGGTAGCCAAGTATAGAGCCCTGAGGCTAGCTTGCGAATCATTCCGGTTCGAAGCATTAGCTGATGACTAACGGTTTCCGCCTCAGCGGGTACTTCTCGGTGCGTGGAAACAAGGTATTGGGTTGCGCGCATAAAAAGAGCCTTTATTCTGGAAGTAAAGAAGAAGAGGGATGGTAATCAAGGCCGAGTAAAGTTACTAGTGTGGCGTTTCAAAATTGTAAGCACTTATAGATAGAGCCTGTTAACGCTGTATGCAGTGATGAGATGCCACGCCAGTATAAACGGCAAAAGCAATAAGAAGAAGTGACGTAACAAGATAGAAGCGCGTTGGGATAACAAACAAGAGTGTAGGCAGGGAAGGAAGGGCTTTAAAGGAGAAGGGAGCGGGAAGCTCATGAGAAAGCTCCCCAGATAAACTGCTTACAGCACCATATCTTTAAGTTTTTTGAGAGGGCGAACTTTAACCTGATTGCGAGCAGGCTTGGCTTTGAACATGGTTTCTTCACCGGTAAAGGGGTTGATGCCTTTGCGGGCCTTGGTGGCTGGCTTGCGTACAACGACAATTTTAAAAAGCCCAGGGAATGTAAAAAATCCAACGCCGCGCTTTTTGATATGCCGCTCCATAACTATGCCCAGTTCGTCAAAAACATTATTAATGTCTTTTTTGGTGAGGCCTGTATTTTCAGCGATCTCGTTCACAATTTGGGTTTTGGTCATTGCTTCTTTTAAAGCAGTGATTTTGCGAGCGGGTGCTGCCTTTTGTGCTGCTGCCATGTTCAGGTATTCCTTTCATTGGTTAACAAACTGTAAGGAGTTAGTTTGCTATATATTAAGGGTGAGTGGGTGGATTCATTTTCTGCTGATGACGTAATGACGCCTTATTTATAGGTGTTTTGTTTAAAACGAGCAAGCTTAAAATCAATTATTTAGCGGTTTTTTCGGTGAAATTGAACATTGGGCTTCAATCCGCATAAAAATACCTAGTAAATGCAGAAATGGGAGCTTGGTATTGGCTCTAAATTGAATAGGATGACGCTAGAGTGATTCATGGGTATAATCAGTGCCTTTTTTATTGTAAAGGCCTCTAGAAGCGTGGTATTTCCGCGATTGGCTTCATGGCTAAACTCGTATACACAGTCGGTGTGTGTTGGTTTTACTTGGGGTTGCCGTACTAGCGTCAGAAACAGACGAATGGCAAAGAGGTGCTTTGTGTCAGCGTATAATGAAATACGCAGTACTTGAGAAGTGAGGGTTATACCATGCCTATATATGAGTATGAGTGCGGAAGTTGCGGGCATAATATGGATAAGCTGCAGAAGATCAATGATGCACCGCTGCGGGACTGTCCCGAGTGCAATAAGCCAGAGTTGACGAAAAAAGTATCTGCGGCAGGTTTTCGCCTCAAAGGCGCAGGTTGGTACGAAACTGACTTTAAAAGCGGCAATAAGAAAAATATTGCTAAAAGTGAGAGCGCTTCTAATAGCAGCTCCTCTTCGGGTGGTGACTGATATTCTTTGACGTCTCCCATTGTGCTTGAGACACTAAAAAACCAAGGTTAATAACTCCATAAACCAACGGGACTGCCTATCTGCTGTCGTCTTGTGTTGCGCAAGGAAGGCTGATAGTAGTGATTGTTTCGAGGGAAGGCTTTAGGCCTAGCTTGAAACAGGCAGTAGCAGGCCTCTTTTGGTGCAAGGTTTTGAAACTAAGAATTTGATAGCGTTAGCAACAGGTAACTAAAACATGCGAACCCATTATTGTGGTGAATTGAACGAAGAGCACAACGAGCAAACTGTAGAATTATGTGGGTGGGTTCATCGCCGTCGAGATCATGGTGGTGTTATTTTTCTTGATATGCGTGATCGAGATGGCATTGCGCAAGTCGTCATTGATCCTGATACAGAAGAAGCCTTCGCCCTAGCAGAAAAAGTGCGCAGTGAATTTGTGTTAAAAATAAAGGGTCGGGTTCGCCCTCGACCAGAAGGAACGGTTAACGCCGACATGCCCACGGGGCAAATTGAAGTGCTGGCAAAAGAGCTAACCATTCTTAATAAAGCTTCAACGCCTCCTTTTCAGCTGGATGAGCATCAATCTGTGGGAGAGGATGTTCGTCTACGTTATCGATATATTGACCTGCGTCGCCCAGAAATGCTTGAGCGGTTGCGCTTTCGTTCACGGGTCACCTCGAACATGCGCAACTATTTAGAAAACAATGGGTTTTTGGACATTGAAACACCCATCTTGACACGTGAAACGCCTGAAGGTGCGCGAGATTATCTCGTTCCAAGTCGTACTCATAATGGCCAGTTTTTTGCGTTGCCTCAGTCGCCGCAGTTATTCAAACAGTTGTTGATGGTGTCTGGCATTGACCGTTACTATCAAATTGCAAAATGTTTTCGTGATGAAGACCTGCGAGCAGATCGACAACCAGAGTTTACCCAAGTCGATATTGAAGCGTCTTTTGTTGATGAGGAATTCATCATCTCTCTGGCAGAAGGCATGATGGTTGATCTCTTTAAAGAAGTGCTTGATGTTGAACTGGGGTCTTTCCCCCGAATGACCTACGCCGATGCCATGACCCGCTACGGCAGCGATAAACCTGATCTTCGTATTCCTCTCGAGTTGGTTGATGTCAGTGACCTAATGCAGGGCGTTGACTTTAAAGTTTTCTCTGGCCCGGCGAATGATGAAAATGGTCGCGTAGCGGCACTACGTTTGCCCAGAGGCGGAGAACTAAGCCGCAAAAACATTGATGAATACACCAAGTTTGTCAGCATCTATGGCGCCCGGGGTCTTGCCTACATTAAGGTCAATGATTTAGAAAAGGGTAAAGAAGGCCTGCAGTCGCCTATTCTAAAGTTTCTGCCCGACGAAGTCGTCGATGAGATATTAAGCAGAGTGGCCGCAGAAAGCGGCGACATTGTTTTCTTCGGTGCTGATAAAATCAAAGTGGTGAATGAAGCGCTGGGAGCGTTGCGCGTAAAACTTGGCGAAGATCGCCAGCTTTATACTCACGAATGGGCGCCACTGTGGGTGGTGGATTTCCCCATGTTCGAAGAAACGGACAGTGGTCAGTGGACACCGCTTCATCACCCCTTTACCCGTCCTTCGTGTAGCCCTGAAGAGCTAGAGAAAAACCCTGGTGAAGCACTGTCATGCGCGTGGGATATCGTTTTGAACGGTACGGAGCTAGGTGGCGGTTCTTTGCGTATCCACGAAACAGACATGCAGCAGCAGGTTTTCAATATCCTTGGTATTAGTGAGGAAGACGCTCAGGAAAAGTTTAGCTTCTTACTCGATGCACTCCAGTTCGGATGCCCGCCACACGGTGGTTTGGCTTTCGGACTGGACCGCTTGATTATGCTGATGACCGATGCAAAAACGATACGAGACGTTATTGCCTTTCCCAAAACACAAACGGCAGCCTGTATGCTTACGAATGCACCCTCGGCAGTAGCGGGTGATAAGTTACGCGATGTTGGGATTCGTTTGCGTAAAGTGGTCACTGAATCGAGCGAAGCCAGCGAGTAGCTGCTGACTTGATGCCAATCATTAAAGAGAAAGAGGCGCCATATGGCCGGTCATAGTAAATGGGCAAATATTCGTCACCGTAAAGCGGGACAAGACGCGAAGCGTGGAAAGGTATTCACCAAACTTATTCGTGAAATCACGATTGCTTCGCGGATGGGTGGCCCTGAGTCAGCGAATAACCCTCGTTTACGAGCTGTGGTGGACAAAGCGCTGACCGCGAATATGACCCGTGACACAATTGATCGAGCGATTAAGCGTGGTGCAGGCGAAGATGACGATAAAAGTCTTGATGAGTTGACCTACGAAGGTTATGGGCCTGGTGGCGCGGCGGTGCTAGTGGAAACCATGACAGACAACGTTAATCGAACGGTGGCTGAGGTGAGGCACGCCTTCAGTAAAGCAGGTGGAAACCTGGGTACGAATGGCTCAGTGGCATACATGTTTACGCGTCGAGGGGAAATTTCGTTTGCGCCAGGCGTTGATGAAGATGCGCTGATGGAGCAGGCGCTTGAGCTGGGCGCGGATGACATCGTCAGCCATGATGATGGGAGTGTGGATGTCATCACCGCATTTGAAACTTTTGGCAGCGTATTAGATGGTTTGAAGGCCCAAGATTTCACTCCAGAAGGGGCTGAGGTGACCATGGCAGCGGAAAACATGATGGATATGGATGCGGATATGGCGGAAAAAGTCATGCGCCTAATTGACGTGCTTGAAGACCTTGATGACGTGCAAAATGTTTACTCTAATGCTAACTTTACGGCAGAGTTGATGGAGCACCTAGCGAACCAATAGTCTGGTGCCATGAAGGTTTGCCGCGCTACTTAATAGGTTTATGAAATCCAGGTTGATGAATTTTTCTAATCTGGATAAGGGGCAAGGAAAAATTAAACGGAAAAGCGGAGTTTACACGCAGCCGTTTGTGGCAAAAAATTGAAGACAAGCACTTCTGCAATGGACTTACTTCAGGAAATGCGATGTCCCTTATATTAGGCATTGACCCAGGGTCTCGCTGTACGGGCTTTGGGCTTATTGAATATCAGCGCGGGCAACCTCGGTATGTAGGCAGCGGTTGTATACGTACCCGTGGTGATGATTTTCCGCAGCGCCTTCAGCAAATATTTGAAGGTATCAGTGAAATCGTTCAAGAATACAAGCCCGATGAAGCAGCCATCGAACAAGTATTTTTAGGTAAAAATCCAAGTTCTGCCTTTAAATTGGGTCAGGCAAGGGGTGTGGCAATTGTTGCGGCATCCAGCCGTTCTATTCCTGTTTCTGAATACTCTGCACGCCAGGTTAAACAGGCCGTGGTGGGCAAGGGAGGGGCCGAGAAATCTCAGGTCCAGCATATGGTTTGTCGATTATTAAAGCTGGAATCATCTCCGCCGGAAGATGCCGCAGATGGCTTGGCCATTGCTTTGTGCCACGCCCATATGAATCAAGGCATGGCGGCGCTACTTGGTGCGCAGGGCTTTCGCAGAGGACGAGTGAGATGAGGGTAGAGAAATGATTGGATTTTTAAGGGGTGTAATTGCTGACAAGCAGCCACCTCAGCTGCTGCTTGACGTGAACGGCGTGGGTTATGAAGTAAATGCCCCCATGTGTACCTTCTACCGTTTGCCAAAAGTGGGGGAGACAGTTGTACTTCATACTCACCTATCTGTGCGTGAAGATGCGCATACACTCTTCGGTTTTTACGATAAAAAAGAAAGGGAGTTATTTCGTACTTTAATAAAAATTAGCGGCGTTGGCCCTAAAATGGCATTGGCGATTCTTTCTGGAATGGAAGTGAATGCGTTTGTTTTATGCGTGCAACATGGTGATACGGCAACCTTAACCAAATTGCCGGGTGTGGGAAAAAAGACAGCCGAACGTCTTGTGATCGAAATGCGTGATAAATTTAAGGACTGGGATGCAACGGTAAGCGATAGCAGCTCCAATGTGTTAATCAGTACCGACCAAGTTGAACTATCTCCAAATGAATACATCCAAGAAGCTGAAGATGCCTTAGTGGCTTTGGGTTATAAGGCGGCAGAAGCAAACCGCATGGTGAGCAAAGTCAAAGACCAAGGGGGGAGCAGCGAAACATTGATCCGTTTAGCCCTAAAGGGAATGGTCGGCTGATTCAAAATAGAAATGCTGATACGAGAAAGTGACGCTGGCAGGCAAGCGTCTATCACATACTGGCCGATTACACAGAAAAAGAAGCGTGTGACATGGGGTTGTTTAAATGATTGAATCAGACCGAATTATTTCGTCTGTCTCAAAAGAAAATGAAAAGCAGTTTGATCGCGCAATCCGCCCCACAGCATTGCAAGACTATATTGGGCAACCCGTTGTAAGGGAGCAGATGGAAATCTTTATGACTGCTGCCAGGAATCGACAAGAACCCCTTGACCATACATTGATTTTTGGCCCTCCAGGTTTAGGGAAAACGACCCTTGCCAATATTATTGCTATCGAAATGAACAGCCAGATTAAGTCTACCTCAGGGCCGGTGCTTGAAAAGGCCGGTGACCTAGCAGCCCAGCTTACTAATTTGGAAGAAGGTGATGTGCTGTTTGTTGACGAAATTCATCGCCTAAACCCCTCCGTTGAAGAAATTTTATACCCGGCGATGGAGGACTTTCAGCTTGACATTGTTATTGGGGAGGGGCCTGCTGCGCGATCTATCAAGCTGGACCTCCCGCCGTTCACCTTGGTGGGCGCCACAACACGAGCTGGCTTGCTTACTTCTCCATTACGTGACCGATTCGGCATCGTTCAGCGCCTAGAGTTTTATAATGTTGGCGATCTATCTACTATATTGCAGCGCTCAGCAGGAATCATGGGTGTAAAAATGGAAGCAATGGGGGCGCTCGAAATTGCACGGCGCTCACGAGGTACTCCTCGTATTGCTAATAGACTGTTGAGGCGAGTAAGAGATTACGCAGAAGTAAAGGCTGAAGGCGTCATCACTCTCGATGTCGCGCAGCAAGCGCTGAATATGTTAGCCGTTGACCAGTGTGGGTTGGATAACATGGATCGCCGCTTCTTATTGTGCATGATTGAAAAATTTTCCGGTGGCCCTGTGGGTATTAGTAGCATTTCTGCTGCCATCTCAGAAGAAGTAGGTACGCTAGAGGATGTTGTCGAGCCCTACCTTATTCAGCAGGGTTTCCTGATGCGCTCAGCAAGAGGGCGGGTGGTTACGCCTCATGCTTACTTGCATTTTGGTTTAACCCCTGAAGAGCCTATTCAGGCTCCATTCACCGATAATGACCAGAATAGCTAAACCGAAGTGCTGAGCTAGACTGAGGGTTTAGTTGTTATTGAAAAATTTCCTACGAGAGCTTAGTGCTTACCAAGCGGAGAAAATTCTTGTGAAAACAGATATGTCCCTGATTCATCTTATTAGCAATGCCAGTATTTTGGTGCAGCTTGTGATGGGGCTGTTATTGCTCATATCTATCGTATCGTGGGTGATTATATTTCAGCGATTCTCTGTTTTATCTAAGGCAGAAAAATACATTCGACTGTTTGAAGAGGAATTTTGGTCCGGGGTGGACCTAGGGCGACTCTATGTGCGTGTTAATTCCAATCCTACTGAAGAAAGTGGTCAGGAGAATATTTTTCGTGCAGGTTTTAAAGAATTTGCCAGATTACGTCAACACTCTCAGGCCGATGCTGATGCTGTTATGGAAGGAACTCAGCGTGCCATGCGGGTGGCTTTGTCTCGAGAGCAAGAACGATTAGAAAAGAGCCTTTCTTTCTTGGCAACGGTGGGTTCAACCAGCCCATACATTGGTTTGTTTGGCACTGTTTGGGGGATTATGAATTCTTTTCGATCTTTAGCGGAAATGAATCAGGCGACGCTGGCGGTGGTTGCCCCAGGAATCGCTGAAGCTCTGATTGCAACGGCAATGGGTTTGT
>JAHRVS010000438.1 GCA_019090565.1 Gammaproteobacteria bacterium | reverse complement strand
GTTAAGGCTCCTGCAAAACCGGCATACAGCACATCGTGTGCATAAGCTCCGTACTCGAATCCTCATGGTTGCCTTATACACTGTGGTTCTCCGTGCGGAGCTTCCTTGCTCTCACGGGAAAATTACTATTTTTAGAGGTGTCCTGTACATTTAAGGCGAGTTTTAAATCATGAAGACAGAAAATTTACCTGTTTACGGCATGACCTGCCAGCACTGCGTCAAGGCTGTAACAACAGCACTGAGTCGTATCGAAGGCGTCAAAAAGGTAGATGTATCGCTAGAAGAGCACTCAGCAACAGTGCATTACGACGAGAACCAAACTGCTCGAACTTCTTTAGAAGAGGCCATTCTTGATGAGGATTTTTTTCTCACTCCTCCCGAAGACAAGGGGCCACTACTTGCATCGGAACAAGCTGATCAACCGGCAAGCCCAAAAGAGCTTGCTACGCCATTCAGTGACACCCTTTCAAACCTTAAGCTCTCCCTCAAAGGGATGACTTGCGCCAACTGCGCTGGCACCATTGAAAAAGTACTCATGAAAGCCCCTTGTATCAACAATGTGAGTGTAAATTTTCCTTTAAAACGTTGTGCTATTCAATACGACAACACGCAGATTTCAAGCGACGACATAATCAAAATGATCGAGAATGCTGGCTATCAGGCGTTTGAAATTGAAAAAGGCAGAGCACCTAGATCAGAAAACCCAAAAGCCAGTATCGAAAAAAAGCTGTTTATACTTTCCTCTGCCTTCGCTTTACCTGTTTTATGGCTAACCTACTTAAGCCCCTTTGCGCATACGCAAACAAATCTATTGCTATTGATTCTGGCCTCTTGTGTGCAATTTGGGCCCGGCCTTTATTTCTATAAAGGCGCCTACTACTCTCTAAAAAATCGCGCCACCAATATGGATGTACTGGTAAGCTTGGGCATCAGTGCAGCCTATTTTTATAGTGCTTACTATTTTCTTTTTATTGATCCAATGGCCCACACTTTTTTTGATAGCTCGACATTAATTATAACCTTTATTCTACTTGGCAAATTACTTGAAAGTGGTGCGAAATCTAAAACCAGCGCTGCACTAGAGAAAATGCTATCTCTTCAAGCCAATAAAGCCAGAAAAATCATCGATGGGAACCCCGTCATGGCCCCCCTAACAGAGGTCATGGTGGGCGACTACCTTCAAGTGCAAGCTGGAGAAAAAGTCCCTGTAGATGGGCTTGTCACAGAAGGTACGACTAGCATAGATGAATCACTGCTTACGGGTGAGCCTCTGCCCGTAGAAAAAAACCCGGGAGACAGCGTGGCCGGCGCTTCCCTTAATCAAACCGGGTTGTTCACATTGCAGGCAACCCGAGTAGGGGAAGACACCCTGCTGGCACAAATCATCGCCCTGGTAGAAGATGCGCAAGCAGATAAAGCGCCCATTCAACGCCTCGCTGACCAAATTTCCAATTATTTTGTACCTGCTGTCGTCATCGCTGCAATCAGCACGTTCTGTATTTGGTATTTTTTACCACTAGAGATCCACGAGACTGCCGACCGATTTCAGTTTTCTTTTCAACTAATGGTTGCCGTGCTGGTCATCGCCTGCCCTTGCGCGTTGGGTTTGGCAACACCCACGGCCATTATGGTGGGGAGTGCAGCAGGCTTAAAGCGAGGAATTCTATTTAAAAAGGGCTCCTTGCTAGAAAAAATATCCAAGCTAGATGTTATCCTCTTTGATAAAACCGGCACAATTACACAGGGGCACCCTGAGCTCATTCATAGCCTGGCTACGAACAAGCACAACGAAGTGGCACTGCTAAGGCTTGCCCATAGCATCGAAATTCACTCAAGCCACCCTCTCGCGAATGCCATCGTGAGGGCTGCGGAAAAACAAGGCATAAAGGCTCACCGCACCAGTGACGTAAAAGAGCTTCAAGGCTTAGGCACTCAAGCCCTCATCAATGGAAAACAAATTAAAGTCGGTAAAGCAGAGTTCGTATGTGGCGACAAAAATGCAATCGCACAGCTTATAAACCGGGTCACAAAACTCGACGCCCAAAGCCACAGCATTGTGTATGTTTCTGAGGACAACGTATTATTAGGCGCCCTCACCTTGTCGGACCAGATAAAGATAGACTCGGCGAAGGCCATTGCACTCATTAAGTCTCTCTCGATAAAAACGTCGTTAATTTCTGGCGATAACCCTATCGCCGTTGCGGAGGTCGCCAAGCTAGCAGGGATAGAGCACTACCAAGGGTCGGTAAAACCAGAAGACAAAATTCGCGAGGTTACTTACTGGCAAGACAAGGGGCTTCAAGTGGCCATGGTGGGCGATGGCATCAACGACGCCCCAGCTCTCGCTCAGGCAGATATAGGGATTGCTATTGGCTCAGGTGCGGACATCGCCAAAGAAACAGGCGACATTGTATTGATTAACAACACCTTAACCGATGTCATTCGTGCCATTGAACTCGGCAAAATGACGCTTAAAACCATTAAGCAAAATTTCTTTTGGGCCTTTTTTTATAATCTAGTGATGATCCCTGTTGCTGCCGGTTTGCTATTTCCTGGGTATGGCATTGTTCTCAAACCAGAATGGGCGTGTATTGCCATGTGGCTATCTTCCTTAACTGTTGTAGGTAACTCATTGCTTTTAAAAAATAAAGCACGCTCATCTCTGGGAGGCGCTGTTAAATGATGAGCTGTTAACATTGATAAAATGCACCCCATCATCTAGGTATCTATCTCAAACAACCTGCATAGATAAAAATAATAGCCAGACATCACTAAAATAAATTTATATTGCACCATTGTATCAACTATATTAATATCTGTTTTTGCTAAATTATTAAAATAACAAATACTCAAAAAAGAAAGATCTTAATGCTATGAATATATCAAACATAGATTTAAATCTGTTTAAGATTTTTGACATTATCTACCGAGAAGGAAGCATTACCAAAACCGCTGAAATAATGGGCATTACGCAACCGGCCGTTAGCAACTCTCTTTCCCGATTGCGTGCAATTTTCGATGATGAGCTATTTTCCCGTACCAATCGCGGCATGAAACCAACTCTGCTGGCACAAAACATCTACCCAGGGGTGACTTCTGCCCTCAAGTTGTTACGTAATACGGTGAATGAAGGCGATCTATTTCAGCCTTATACCAGTAACACAACGTTCAATATCCGTATGAATCCAGTGGCGCAAGTCTCCATAATGCCGGACCTCGTAGCGCAGCTTCAGTTGAGCGCACCGAACATTAAACTGCACACACACACCGTTTTATCCTATGATTTGGTTAAATCGTTAAGCAACGAAACCATCGATATAGCGGTAGCAAATACTTTATCCAGCCCAGATTACATTAAACGAGAGCTGCTATTTAATGATAACTACGTGTGCATTGCTCGAAAGGGCCACCCTCGTATTACAGACACATTGAGCTTGAAACAGTATACATCAGAGAAACACCTACTCTTGGCCGAAGAGGTGGATAAAAACTCTAATCTGCAGGTTGCGCTTGCAGAAAATAATATCACACAAAATACTATTTTTATTGGCAACGAGCATGTGGCCCTGCCCCCAATTTTAATGTCAACTGATGCCATCATGACCGTCACAAGGACACAGGCCAATACTCTGAAAAATTATCTGGATATATTAATACTCAAGACCCCTTTTGATATTTCATGCAAAAAAACGTTTCTATACTGGCATGAAAATGAGAGTGAGACAGGTGCGAACAAATGGTTGAGAGAGCAAATCATTAACATTGCTAGGCAGAACCGTGCTCCCGCAGCGGCAAGCAAAGAAGCAATGTGCTAAGTTAGATTTGAACCCAAGAATTAAAATAAAGGGCTGTGCTTTTAATTTCAGTATCCATTAGAATGCAATGAGGCATCCCCCTCCCTCACTGCATTCTTTTAACCCGGTTCTATTATAACGGGCTTTACCAAGCTTATTGGTTTTTCTGAGGAAGCAGCTTCACACTTATTATTATGATGTCTGTCTCCGGCGCATCACGCCTGCCCTTCTTCATTGTGGTACGTGCGCGGCCTATAGCACTCACCACATCCATGCCCTCTACAACCTTACCAAACACTGCATAACCAAAATTACGAGAGCTGTGATTTAACGATCGGTTATCAACCAAGTTTATAAAAAACTGTGACGTCGCGCTATCAACCACACCCGTGCGAGCCATCGCAACCGTACCAGGTTTATTGGCCAAACCGTTGTCTGCTTCATTTTTTATAGGTGCATTCGTAGACTTTTTCTCCCAGCTTTTTGAAAAACCACCACCTTGAATCATAAAACCTGCAATCACCCTATGAAAAATTGTTCCGTCATAGTGTCCCGACTTTACATAGTCCAAAAAATTTTTCACGCTGATAGGTGCTTTATCCTGAAAAAGCTCCAGGGTAATAATGCCTTTACTTGTTTCCAGAGCAACCTTCGGATTTGCGGGTAATGGTGGCTCTTCAGCAACAGCTCCACCTGTCATCAAAAACCCCAGAAAGATCACACTGAGCATTCGTCGCAACATATTGTTCATAGTAAGGTTTATCTCCATTGGTTAAAAAATTATTAGCATAGCTAAACTTCTAAAGTGAGCGCTACCAGGTCTTTATTTCGGTTCGCTTTACACCCCCTAGTAACGTCTACAGCGATCACGTGGACTGCCGCATCCTGATGAATTCAGAGGCATTGATGCCCATCAAAAAATCAATGTCGCCAAAAACCGTATTCAACGTTAACACCTTTTCGCTACTATGCGAACTCCCCCACTAATTGGATATGGATATGTTTAGTCTTAAAGGAAAAACGGCCCTTATTACGGGCTCAAGCCGAGGCATTGGCAAAGCCATCGCTAAACAAATGTTTTTACAGGGTGCTAATGTGGTGATTTCCAGCCGCAAAGCAGAGGCCTGTGAGCAAGTCGCTACGGAAATTAATGCTTTGAATGAAACCCCTTCTCCAAGGGCGCTCTCCATACCCTGCAACATTTCCCGTAAAGAAGAGCTGGAGAACTTGGTTAACACCACAAAGGCCAAGCTTGGTCAGATTGACATCTTGGTGTGCAATGCTGCGGTCAATCCTCACTTCGGGCCTATGTCGACCATTCCCGATACCGCATTCGATAAGATCCTTAGCAGCAACATTAAGTCAAATCACTGGCTGAGCCAACTTGTGCTCCCAGATATGGCGGAACGAAAAGATGGCGTAGTGATCATCATCTCTTCTATAGCCGGTCTAACTGGTAACCCCGTATTGGGCACCTATGGCATATCTAAAGCGGCTGACATGGCCCTCACCCGAAATATTGCAGTGGAATACGGCAGTAGAAATATCCGTGCTAACACCATTGCTCCGGGTTTGATTAAAACGGATTTTTCTCAGGCACTATGGGCAAATGAAGCCATTTTAAACGAAGCTCTCAAGCACACTCCCCTGGCGCGCATTGGGAACCCTGATGAAGTTGCCGGTGCCGCTGTATTTTTAGCTTCAAAAGCCGGAAACTATATGTCAGGGCAAACAATCGTCATTGATGGCGGCAGCACCATCGTTTAACTCGCACTCTAATACAGTTTTCTAGCAAAAAAGGAACAAAAATGGCTTCCACCCCTATACCCTCTTCTACCATAATTATCGCCCGAGACAACTTGCACGGTGAAGGTATCGAGATTTTCATGGTAGTACGTCATCACCAAATTGACTTTGCATCCGGCGCCTTGGTTTTTCCTGGTGGCAAGGTTTCAAAAAGCGACTTCGACGCAGAGCTACGCCATCAAACGGACAGTAAAACCACTGATAAACAACTTCCACTTATGATCGCAGCCATTCGCGAGGCCTTTGAAGAAAGCGGTATTCTTTATGCTCGACCAGCACAAAGTGCATCATTGGTCACCAACGAGAAGGCCGAAAGCCTGGAGCCCTATCGGGCCCAGTTGGAAAAAGATCAGTGTGGCATGGCAACATTCATTAAAAAAGAAAGTCTTAGCCTCGCTCTGGACGAGCTGCACCACTTTGCGCACTGGGTAACACCTGAAATGATGCCCAAACGCTTCGATACACACTTCTACCTTGCCAGAGCAC
>JAHRVS010000437.1 GCA_019090565.1 Gammaproteobacteria bacterium | reverse complement strand
GATTCCGTTTCTCACTCTCAAAAACACTTTTTTGATGCTGCCGGCACGCTTTCTTCGCTTGAGCAATTCAGAGAGAAGAAAAATAGGCAGCGCTCTGAGCAAGGGTATACAGAAGGGACTGCTGAGTGGATTAAGGGGAAAGGCGCGTCGAAAAAACTGTACGGTTAGCGTTGTTTTTTTTGTTCCTTCGGTTTAGGTTACGAATGATCACACTTAACTAACTAACTAATTCATTTTTTTGAAGACACTAGAGGGCTCCCATAAAATCATTACGGAGCCCCGGTATCGTTGCTGTATTTTTATGGGCGTCCCCTAGTTGCGCTTTTCTACCCGCCAAATCCATGGCTTGTATAGCATTAGTGCCTTCGTAGATTTGTGCAATTCGGGCATCGCGAACAGCTTGCTCCATGCTCCACTCGCGAATATAACCATGTCCGCCAAAAACTGATTGGCCTTTAACGCAACTTTCAAAACCGGTATCGGTTAAGTAGGCTTTTGCGACAGGCGTTAATAATTGGACCGGAGCTGCGGCTTTTTTTTCTTCGTCATCATCCGAAAATTTTGCAATATCAAGATTCATGGCAACGTAGGCAGCAAATGCCCGGCCTGCCTCTGTGTTGGCTTTAATGCTTAAATGGGTTTTTCGAACGTCTGCGTGTACTAAAATAGGCTCAGCGGATTTGTCTTTATGTGCAACACCTGATGCCGCCCTGCCCTGGAGTCGATCTTTTGCATATTCGAGTGCATTTTGATATGACCATTCACCCAGACCCAGGCCCTGAATTCCAATGGATAATCAAGCAACATGCAGGGACAGGCACTGCTAACTTCGAATCGGTGCAATTTTTCTTTCCGCTGTTCACGTTAAACCCGATAGACTCCTAGGCAGCCTGCTTGATCTCAACAGGCTCAAGGGATAGCTGCTCTTCCTTTCGTTGATAATACAACACCAAAATCGCAGGCATTAAAAGCATGTCACAGAGCCAGGCCATGATAAACGTTAAAAGAATAAAAGCGCCCATCGTGGCCATAGGAATGGAGCCACTAGCGAGATAAATTAGAAGCCCGTCAACAATAAACGCGATAGTACCTACCGTAATGGCCTGACCAACAAAATCAAATGTTTTATTAAGCGCGTCATCAAGTAGCATAGATCTTTTTGCTTCGCGGAATTTACTAATGAAATGAATGGAATCATCCACAACAACACCAATGACCATCGTAAATGCCATGCAGCTTGCCTGGCTGATTTCGCCAGAAAACAATGCCCATACTCCAAACAAAAGTACAAAAGGTAGCGTATTCGGAATCAGCGAGAAAAGCCCCCATCTCATGGATTGAAAGCTGAAGATCATAAAAAGCGTAATTAATATTGCAGCGATCCCACCATTTAAAATAGATTTGTGTACGGTCTGCTCAGCAAGCTGGGCTGCAATCAAATCACGCCCTGATATGGATACACGAAGGTCAAGTCCTTGCTCAGCCCACCATTGCTCAATGCGCACCTTTTTATCAACAATCTCATTGTTTGTCTGATCCTCCATAAATACGGTCATTAAGGTGCTGGTGCGGTCGGCTGCAATAAGTTCAGAAGCACTTTGCCCTGTTTGTAATGACATTTCATAAACCAACAATAGCTGCTCATATTCCTGCGAGCTTCGTGGAAGACGAGATGAGAGTGGAAGATTATCCCAGGTGCTTTTTGTTTCTTTGGCGATGTCGTTTATGGTCAATGTATTGACGACAAAAGGATCTAAATCTAACCAGCTCTCAAATTTATCGATAGCTCTTATGGTGTCTATAGAAGTGATAGACTGGTCGCCAGTTGATGCCAAGTCGATGAGCAGTTGGTTGCTGCCTTTCAAATCTGCACGTATGGTTTCGATTGCCTTATCAAACTTTTCCCCCGATTTTAATATCCTGGCGGGGTCTTCATCGATGGTATTAAGGGGAATTAGAGCCAATGTAGCGATAACAATAATCGCGAATATTGAGATCACCTGTTTTGGCCTTTCAAACGAAATCTTTCGAGCAAAATCAACCACTGGCTGCGCAGGCATTTTTACATCTTTTGGCGCTGGCAACCAAATTGACATTGAGGTCATAAATATAAAAGAATATATAAAGCCAGCGAAAATTCCTACGAGAGCGATTTGTGCAAACAGGATATAGGGCGGTGAGCCGCTAAAAAGCATGGTGATCAAGCCTACGCCGGTGGTGAGGGTCGTATAAAATACGGGGGTCAGGTTCGCCCTGATAGATTCTTTAATAGCAGCCTCTTTGCTGAACGATTTGCTTATACAGACCCTGTATGTGGCACCAATGTGAATACAGTCGAGTACGGTTAATAGCATGACAAGCAACGCACCCATTATTGCAGCTTGATCAAAGTACACAGGAAGCCAACCAAATATTCCTGCAGCAGTAACCAGGGCTAAACCCGATGTAGTAAGCCCTGCCATCGTAATAGAGATGCTTGAGGATAACCATGCTACAACCAAGCTGACACCAATAATAATTGCTGGCGACCCTATCATGAGAAAGTTTAAAAACTCTGTTTGTAATGCCATGTCCAGTGCGGCGGTGCCGGATAGATGCACCTCGATACCAGGGTGCGCTTGTTTGATTTTTCCTGCCGCTTGTTCTGCAGCTTCCATTAGCTTGCTGGTGCTTTGGTTAAAGGGTTCCACCAGGTCTAACTGTGCTAAAACCATCGCACCGGAATAGTCGTTGGCAATGAGTGTTCCGAGTAACTGTGGTTGCTGTGCGATGTATTGATTAACTTCTTTTAGCCCGTTACTTTCCCTGGCCCATTCACCCACATATTTTGCAACAATCGAGTCATCGTCGGAAAACGGTTTTTGGTAAGAAGACAGGGAACGGACACTGCGCACAAAAGGCAGAGTGTTTACAAGGTCGTCAGCGTATTCGATCGCTTTTAAATTTTGTTCTGATATTTCTCCCGAGGAAGAGAATTTTAGATAAAAAGCTAACGTTTCTCCTTTCTCGTATTGCTCATTGATTTTGTCGTAATTTTTAATAATCTCACTGTCTTCATTAAAGGCGGAGCGAAAATCGGATTTAAATTCGGCAAAGTATAATCCTGAGGCAGCAGCGGCGTACACGAGTAGCGCAACTATCGTAAGCGCTTTGCTGTGATTGTAGATCCATTCGGATAGCTTTTCT